>NZ_FOEB01000023.1:0-121248 GCF_900110515.1 Methylobacterium sp. ap11
ATAGTAACGGAGGCTCACGACCGACCGGCGTTTCCACCTGATCGTGTGAGCACCGAAACGTCGGACCAGCATCATCCTACTCACGACCAGACCCGAAGATCCGATCCGCAGGGACGACGCCGTCCACGCTTCTCTTTCTCGTATGAACTTGTCAAAGAGCCGATCCAGTCGAAGCCGGATCTCGACCTTGCCGGAAACGGAAAGCAGCGCCGGGTTGCCCTGGCCCTTGCTCGCTCGTCTCTGGGGAGGTGCGGCGCGGCGGCCAGTTCGTCGGCGCCCCGTCGGTGAGCGGCTGTCTAAGGGTAGCCGGCTCCCCTGTCAACACGGGGCCGACCCGCGGTTCGGAGCCCCCTCCCCTCTCCGCGGTCACTCGACGGTGTTGGGCGTCACCACGTTGCCGGTGCCGTTGTCGCGATTGTCGATGCTGCTGCCGAATGGGTAGCCGGCATCCTCGCCGCAGGTCAGGCGCCAGCCGTTGCGCGAGTTCACCACGATCGCGGCCGCCGCGAACCAGCCGCCGGTGCGAAACACGTTGTCGGTGATGACGTTGTCGGAAGACGTCTGGTGGCGCACCGTGCCGCCCTCCCCGCAATTGCGGTAGAGGCGCACGCCGCCCTGCCCGCGCAGGGTGAAGCGGTTGCCGGTGATGCGGTTGCGGGCCGACCCGTCGACGGCGATCGCCTCGCGCGCCGTCTCGGTCTCGATGTCGTTGTCCTCGATGCGGTTCTCGGCGCTCTCGGCATCGAGGTAGAGGGCCGTCGAGACCGACCGGCCGTCGAGCTTCGAGCCGCGCAACGTGACGCGGGTGACGCCCGGCCCGAGATAGAGCGGGATCGGTCCCGCGGCGGTGATCGAGGTGCCGGTGATCGTCACGTCCGTCGGGGCGGCGGCCTGCGCCCGATCGGTGTGGCCGAGGCTGTGGGACGATTCGCGCACGAGCGGCCCCTGCCCGTTCTCGCCCATCCCCCAGATGCGGACATGACCGAACACCGTGCAGTCGCGGATCCGGATACCGGAGGGGCGGTCCCACGCCTCACCCGGACGGGCCGGAGGCTTCGAGCGAATCGCGATCGTGTACGAGCCGAGATGCGCCGGCTCGTCCGGCCGGCCGAGGCGCGCGCCCGCGCAATCGAGAGTGAGGCCGGAGGCGGCCGAACCTTCGATGACGATGCGCTTGAGCACCCGGTCACCGGGGGAGAGGCGCAGGCTGCAGGTGAGAAAGAATTCTGCCTCGTCGGCCGTCGGCGGCGACAGGAGGCGGGCCCGTGTGGCGGCGGCACAGGGCGCCGCAGAGGGCTGAATCAGGGCTGGTGGATCAAGGAGAAGCGGCGGCATCGCGTCGGGCGCTCGTGCGAGGAGCCGGTGATCGCCGCAGGGTGGCGGGGCGATGCCGCCCCGCCACTGGAATCAGGGAGCCGACGGCTCACCACCGCCCACTGGCGGAGGAATGCATGCTGCGCTCGACGGCGGCGAGCGCGCTCGCCTCGGCCTTCGCCTCGGTCGGGTGCGGGCGGTCGGACCGCTCGACCAGCTTGCCGTTGCGGCGGATGGCCCATTGGAACTGGCCGGCCGGCTTGGAGATGGGGGAGATTTCGATGGTGTAGGGAGTGGACGTGTTATCAGTCATGGAGCCTATATAGGGGCAGGCGCGGCCCACCGCTACCCGTGCCGGGCACGATGCGGCCATGACGTGGCCTGATGCCTCCGCACCGAACTCCGTGAAAGACATCGCCGTCGGGCGAACGGCACCGCATCCGGCCGTTGCGGTGACGGGGCTCATGGTCGCTGCCTCATCGGATTCCAGGAGCTTGGCTTTTGGGAATCCGGGGTGGTTGCCTACAGCTTGTCCTGCGCCGTCGACGTCGTCGAGACGAGTGCTGGTCGGGGTGTGACGGCGTCCCGACCAGATCCGCATGAGATCCTGTTTGACTTGCGACGGCACAATCGCGAGAGAATTTTCTATCCTACCCTCCACCTCATCCTGAGGTACGGGCGATCGAAGATCGCTGAGCCTCGAAGGAAGGATCCAGCGATCTCGGAGCCTTCTGGAGCCCTCCTTCGAGGTTAGTCGATCAAGATCGCGTGCGATCTCCGATCGCCATCACCTCAGGATGAGGTTGCTCGTAGGATTGAGCATGTCGATCGGTAAAACAGGCTCTGAGCGACATCGCGCCCTCGAGCAGGATCGGAGCGCGGCGCAAGCGCAGGACAGACCATCGGCGACGTCGGGTTGTGCCGGATGACCACGGCCTTTGCCATCGGCCTCGCCCCCCCGGCCGGCCTTGACGGTTGCACACGCAACTGAATAGCCTGGGCTCAAGCATGACGAGCACGGCCGCCGCGGCGGGGCTCGGCCGGCGGCGCCCGACGCGAAGGCTCCCGGCCGTGTCCTCCCCGCGCCGGACCGCGCGGGGAGGACGACCAGAGATGAGCAAGGGTTTCGCCAGCCAGGCCGACCTCGTCGAGAAGCGGGAGACCTTCTCGGAGCTGGCCCCGGGCGTCTACGCCCTCACCGCCGAGGGCGATCCCAATTCGGGCGTGGTCGTCGGCGACGATTCGGTGCTGGTGATCGACGCCCGCGCCACGCCCCGCATGGCCGGGGACCTGGTGGCGAAGGTCCGCGAGGTCACCGACAAGCCGATCCGCCACATCCTGCTGACCCATTATCACGCCGTGCGGGTGCTCGGCGTCGCCGGCTACCCCGACCGGGTCAACGTCGTCGCCAGCGACGCCGCCCGGGCGATGATCGTCGAGCGCGGGCGGCAGGACATGGAGTCGGAGATCCAGCGCTTCCCGCGGCTGTTCCGGGGGCGCGAGGAGATCCCGGGCCTGACCTGGCCGACCGTGACCTTCCGGGGCGAGATGACCCTGTGGCTCGGCGCGCGCGAGGTGCGGATCATCCATGCCGGGCGCGGCCACACCGCCGGCGACACCATCGCGTGGCTGCCGAAGGAGGAGGTGCTGTTCTCCGGCGACCTCGTCGAGTCCGGTGCCACCCCGTATTGCGGCGACGCCCATTTCCAGGACTGGACCGCCACCCTCGACCGGCTGGAGGCCCTGAACCCGAAGGCGGTGGTGCCCGGCCGCGGCGAGGCGCTGACGACGCCCGAGCAGATCCGCGAGGGAATCGAGGGCACCCGCGCCTTCCTGCGCGACCTGTTCGGTATCGCCAGGGACGGCGTCGCCGCCGGGCACGACCTCAAGACGGTCTATGCCCGGGCGATGACCGAGATGCGGCCGCGCTACGGGCACTGGGTCATCTTCGAGCATTGCATGCCGTTCTGCGTCAGCCGCGCCCACGACGAGGCGCAGGGCCTCGACACGCCGCGGATCTGGACCGCCGAACGCGACATCGAGATGTGGCGGGCCCTCGAGGGCTGACCCGCGACGACCCGGGACGACCCGGGACGCCGCCCGGACCCGGCCGGGCGCGCCCTTCCCACCAGGAAACGCCGACAGGGACGATGCCGATGACGCCCCCTCCCCGCCCCGTGCCTCCCGGTGCGGCCGGCCGCCGGCCGGTCGTGGTGATCGGCGCCGGCCCGGTCGGCCTCACCTGCGCCATCGACCTCGCGAGCCGGGGCGTCCCGGTGACGGTGCTCGACGAGGACGACACGGTCGCGACCGGCAGCCGGGCGATCTGCTGGGCCAAGCGCACCCTCGAGATCTGGGACCGGCTCGGAATCGGCCAGCGGATGGTCGACAAAGGCGTGACCTGGAGCGCAGGCCGCGTCTTCCGGGGCGACCGCGAGCTCTACCGCTTCGACCTGCTGCCCGAGAGCGGCCACCGCCGGCCGGCCTTCGTCAACCTGCAGCAATACTATGTCGAGGAGTACCTGATCGACCGCGCCCGGGACTTCCCGGAGCTGATCGACCTGCGCTGGAACCATGCGGTGACCGGCCTCGATCAGGACGGGCAGGGCGTACGCCTGACCGTGGCGACGCCGGACGGCGAGCGGATCGTCGAGGCCGAGTGGGTGCTGGCCGCCGACGGCGCGCGCTCCCCGACCCGGACCCGGATGGGCCTGCCGTTTCCCGGCCAGCGCTTCGAGGAGCGCTTCCTCATCGCCGACGTCCGGATGAGCGCGGATTTTCCGGCCGAGCGCCTGTTCTGGTTCGCGCCGACCTTCCATGCCGGGCAGAGCGCCCTCCTGCACCGCCAGCCCGACGACGTCTTCCGGATCGACTTCCAGCTCGGCCCCGACGCCGACCCGGAGCTGGAGCGGACCCCCGAGCGGGTGATGCCGCGCATCCGTGCGATCGTCGGCGAGGAGACGCCCGTCAGCCTCGAATGGTGCTCGGTCTACGCCTTCCGCTGCGCCCGGCTCGCGCGCTTCGTGCACGGGCGCGTGGTGTTCGTCGGCGACAGCGCCCACGTGGTCAGCCCGTTCGGGGCGCGGGGCGGCAACGGCGGCATCCAGGACGCCGACAACCTGTGCTGGAAGCTGGCCCTGGTCCTGCAGGGCGCGGCGCCCGAGAGCCTGATCGCGACCTACGACGAGGAGCGCGGGCGCGCCGCCGACGAGAACATCCTGAACTCGAGCCGCACCACCACCTTCATGACGCCGAAGACGAGGGCCGAGCGGCATTTTCGCGATGGGGTGCTGGACCTCGCCGCCGAGGCGCCCTTCGCGCGCCTGCTACTCAATGCCGGGCGCCTGTCGCGGCCCTGCAGCCTCGCCGGCCTGTCGCTCCAGACGCCGGACCCCTCCCCGCCCCCGGACGGGCTGCGGCCCGGCGACCCTTGCGCCGACGCTCCCGTCGTCGACGCGGCCGGCCGGGCGGGCTGGCTGCTCGACCGGCTCGGGGGGCCGTTCACCCTGCTGGTCTTCGCCGACGGGGCGCCCGATCCCGGCCGGCTGGCCGGTCTCGCGCCGGGGCTCGCGGTCGTCGTCATCACCGCGGGCGCCGGGACGCACGGTCCGCCGGGGGTCGCGGTGCTGCACGACGCCGAAGGGCTGGCCGCGCGCCGCTACGGGGCGGCGCCCGGCACCGCCTTCCTGATCCGGCCCGACGCCCATGTGGCGGCCCGCTTCGCGGGCCTCGACCCCGCGCGCATCGCCGACGCGCTCGCCCGCGCCGGCGGCCGGCCGGACGCGTCCGTCGGGAGGGCCGCATGACGGGGGAGACGATGGCGCGGAAACCCGGGGCGACGGGGGGGCTGAGGCGGGACGACGGATTCTCCGGCGGCGCGGACGGCGTCTACGAGAGCCTGATCCGCGCCCATCGGGGCCTCGGCGACGACGACAGCGCGGCGCTCAACGCCCGGCTGGTGCTGATCCTCGCCCACGAGGTCGGCGACCCGGAGGTGGTGGCCGCGGCGATCGCCCTGGCGCGGGGCTCGCTGCACCGGGCCGGTTCCGCCCCCGACGAGGTCTGACGCTGCGTCCGAATGCGCACCCCACCGGCCACGAAACCGGTGGGTTTATGCGCAATCATTTCAACTCACCCAATTGACCTTGCAACGACTGATGTCCATCACGGGGGAGGCCCGTAAAACGGAATAAAATCATGGACAATGCGACCCCCGCCTCCTCGCCGTTCGTCGCGCTGACGAGCGACATCGTCGGCGCCTACGTGTCGAACAACAACGTGCGGGCGGCCGACCTGCCCGACCTGATCGCCGCCGTGCACGCGTCGCTGACCGGCCTCGGCCAGGCGGCCGCCGTCCCGGAGGAGGACCACAAGGTGACCGCGGCGCAGGTCCGCAAGTCCGTGACGCCGGACCACATCACGAGCTTCCTCGACGGCAAGCCGTACAAGAGCCTGAAGCGGCACCTCACCACCCGCGGCTACACGCCGGACGAGTACCGCCAGAAGTTCGGCCTGCCCTTCGACTACCCGATGGTGGCGGCGAGCTACGCCGCCCAGCGCTCCGAGCTGGCAAAGAGCCTCGGCCTGGGCCAGATCCGGCGCGAGCGCGCGGCGGCGCAGCGGGCGGAAGCCGAGGCGGCGCCCGAGCCCGCCCCGGCCCCCGCGCGCCGCGGCCGTCCGAGGAAGACCGAAGCCTGAGGCTCCGCGCCGCGGTCGACCCCCCTTCCGCTCTCAGGAGGGCGGGCGGCCGCCGCGGCGCACGGCCGTGAAGAAATCCGGGCGACCGACCTGGCCGCCCTTGAGCGCGAGCTCGAACCCGTCGAGGGGCGTGTCGGCGCCGTGGGCGCGGCATAGCGGCGAGCCCGGATCGAGGGGGCCGAGCGCGGTCAGCGCGTCGACCCCGAGCTGCAGGGCGGCGTGGCCCGAGGTGTCGCCGCCGGCGATCGCCGCCCGGGTCAGGCCGGTCCCGTCCACGATCCCGCGCAAGACCCGCCCGAGCCCGGCCCCGAGCCGCGCGCTCGCCGCGACCGGATCGAGGCCGGCCGTCCGCACCGCCTCTCGCTGCGCCGCGACGGCCGGATCGTCGGGGCCGGCGGCGCTGTAGACCAGCGGATCGCGGCCGTCGCCGAGGGCCGCGCGGGCCGCGGCGACGGCGCGGCCGATCTCCCGCGTCCAGGCCTCCTCGTCGACGATCCGCGCGGCATCGAGCCGGATGCCGGCAAAGCCGCGGTCGAGGGCATGGGCGATCTGGCCCGCGGTCGCCGGCGAGACCGAGCCGGACACGACGGCGATCCGCGCGACCGGCCCGCACCGGGCGGGCGGCGCCTCGGCGGGCAGGAGGCCCGCCGCGCGCCAATACGCGACGAGGGCGGCCTCGACCCCCTGCGAACCGAGCGCGAAGACGGGCTCCCCGCCACGCTCCCATATCAGCCGGCCGGCCTCGGCCAGGGTCTCGGGATCGAGCACGTCGAGGGAGACGATGACCGCCCCCTCGGCCCGCGCCCGGGCGAGCGCCGCGTCGCCCTCCCCCCGCTTCATCGCCACGAAGTCGACGAGGCCTGTCGGCAGCGCGGTCTGCCGGGCGAGGTGAAGGGCGAGGTCGGCCTCGTCCATCGGCGTCGCCGGGTGGCGGGCCATGGTCGGGTGGCGGTCGAGCCGGTGGCCCCGCCCGTCCGCCATCGCGAACAGGTGGCCGAAGCTCTGGTAGCGCCCCATCCCCGGATCGGCGACGACCATCGGGATCCAGCCGCCGGGGATCACCGTCCTGCCGATCTCGGCGGCCCGGCCGATCGAGCCGAGATGCGGCGCCGAATCGAAGGTCGAGCAGACCTTGTAGTGGACGACCGGCGCCCCGAGCGAGGCGAGGAGCCGGAAGGCGGGAGGCAGCTCCCGGTCCATCCAGTCCGGCGGCTGCGAGCGCGCGACGCCGGCGATGCCGACCGCCCGGGCGCCCGGAAAGGCCGCGAGGCGCTCCGGGCCGGGCTGCGTAAGGAACAGCACCGTCTCGAGACCGGCGAAGGCCAGCACCTCCATCGCCGCCGAGGAGCCGGTGAAGTCGTCGCCGTAGAAGGCGACCAGGGGCCCGTCGGGGAGCGGGCGGCTCACGCCGCCCCCTCGAGTGCCCGGGCGAGCGCCGGATGGGAGCGGGCGTGCCGGTCGAGCGGGATGCCGGCGACCGCCGCCTCCCAGGCCTGGCGCAGGGCCGCCACGCCCTCCCCCGGCCCGCCCGGATGGGCGACGATGCCGCCGCCCGCCGTGACGATGAGGTCGGTCGAGCCGAGGGCCGCGAAGGTGCCGGGGGCCTGCCGCACGGTCTGGCCGGAGGAGAAGACCGGCATGGCGAGGCACGGCTTGTCGGGAAACAGCGGGGTCAGGCAGGTGCGCGCCGAGGCGACGACGCTGTCGTCGTCCTCGAAGAACTTGTTGTCGAGACCGTTGACGTGCATGTGGTCGGCCCCGGCGAGCCGCCAGATCTTCTGCCAGGCGACGTAGGACCAGCCGAGCAGCGGGTGGCGGGTGAGCGCCCCCCAGCCGTTGCGGTGGGCGTGGATCGGCAACTCGCTCATCCGGGCGAGCTCGATCATGCCGACGAGGCCGACCGAGTTGAGGCTCGCCATCACGCAGGTGCCGCCGAGATCGCGCACGAGGTCGTGGCGCCGGCGCATCTGGTCGATCTCGCCGGTGAGGTTGAAGGCGACCATGACCTTCCTGCCCGTGCGCCCGGCATGGTCGTCGACCACCCGCATCACGGCGCGGGCCCGGTCCTCGAACGGGCAATGCGGCCCGTCGGCCTGCAGCTCGTCGTCCTTGATGAAGTCGATGCCGCCCTCGCACAACGTGCGCACCAGGGCGGCGGTCTCCTCCGGCCCGAAGCCGACGCTCGGCTTGATGATGGTGCCGATGATCGGGCGCCCCTCGACCCCGGCGAGCCGGCGGGTGCCCTCGATTCCGAAGCGGGGGCCCGGATAGGCGTCGGCGAAGGCCTGGGGCAGGCGGATGTCGAGGAGGCGCAGGCCCGTGAGCGGGCGCAGCTCGAACAGGTTGCCGGCCACGGTGGCCAGCAGGTTCGGGAGCGAGGGCCCGAGATTCTCGATCGGCCAGGACAGGGTGACGCGGGCCCGCCGCAGGCGCGCGGGATCGACCGCGGCGGTGGTCGGCAGCGAGGGGGCCGCGACGGTATCGTCGAGGAGCTCAAGGCGCTCGACCCGGGCGGCCGAGCGCGCCTTGAGCTCGGGCGTCTCGCCCGGCACCGGCACGAAGGTGCCGCTCGACTGCTCGCCCGCCATCGTCTCCGCCACCCGGCGGGGATCGCTCGCGGTCTCGAGGAGGTAGTCCGCCTCGATGCGGATCGGGGGCGCGACCATCGTCACGCGGCCTCGGCGGCGGGAACCGGGACGGCCGATCGATCGGGCATGCGCGCACTCCGAGAGGATAGAGGATCCGGTCGCAGCCTACGGCATTTCCTCGTGATGGGGATGCCGGTTCGGCGAGGCGGCATGCGGCAGAATCGAAGGGCAGGAAGGACGCCCCGGGCAGCGGCTCCGGTCCCGCGAGGACCGGTTTGCGGAAGGGCTCCCCCGTGCCTGCCGGCGGCCGACGACGGAACGGGTCACGACCGGAATCACGGAAGGAACCACATGGCGGCAGGACCATCCACCGACCGCGAGACCTATGCGCCCTTCATCCTGGGCCGCAGCCTCCTGCTGGTCGATCCCGGCCTGACGGCGAAGGCCGGAATCTTCCGGCGACGGACCGGCTGGATCGGCAACGGCTACGATTGGCAGTCCGTCGCGACGACCGTGCTGACGATGCGGCATCCGGACATGTCGGGGCGGATCGCGTTCGATTCCTCGGCGGACATGTTCGTCGCGCGGGGCGACCCGGCGGACTTGATCATCCTGGCCGGTGCGATGCGTACGGCCTATCACGACGACGGATTGCTGACCGACGTGCTGAGCCGCGCGGTTCTCGATTGAAGAACTTGTCTCGATTGAAGAACTTGCGGGACGGGCGTCGAACTCATGCCCCGTCGAACTCATGCCCCGTCGGGATCGCTCTCCGGTCGTGCCGTCGGGTCCGCCGACGCAGCCGCCGGGATGACGGACGGGCCCGGGCGCGTCGCGCTCTCGATGATCGCCTCCCAGGACCTGCCCCGCTCGCGCAGGAAGGCGATCGTCGGCCCTTGCGGGTTGCCGTAGACCCGGGTCGTCCGCTCGGCGATGACGGTCCGGTGGGGCTCCGGTGTCAGTGCCTTGAAATGCACCGCCAGGCGCCGGCGCTCGGCATGCATGGCGCGCGCGATGGCCTCGGCCGGGACGCCGTCGCGCCTCATCGCGGCCGCGCGCTCCGCGAGGTCGCGCACGGCGTTCTCGTACTGGTCGCGCAGCGTCATCGCGGGAGGAACCTCCGGATCTCGCGCCGGCCGCGCCCCCCGGCGGCGCGGCCTTGACGGTTCGTTCACCACCGGCCGGCATGGTGACCGGGAGCCGCGTTGCGTATCGGCTCCCCTCCCCGGCCCGTCAGGCCGGATCGTTCTCCTTGGGGTCGAAGGGCTTCGAATCCTCGTCGGCGGGCGATTGCGCGTCGGGATCGAGGCGGCCGTCCACGAGGCTCTCGCGCTCGGCGGCGTCCCGGTCGTGTCCGGGCCGGTCGTCCGGGCCGTCCGCGGGCTTGGGCTTCGGGTCGGGCATCGTCACCTCCATCGTTGGGCAAGAACAGATAGGGCCCGGGCGGCGCTGCCGCGAAGGGCGGATCGCCGCGCTCATCCGGGATCGTGGCCCGCGGGGGTCGGCCCCTCGCAGGCCCGCGCGCCCCTCCAGGCGACGGCGAAGCCGGGATCGACCACGTAGCCGGTGCCCGCCTCGTCGCGCCGGTACCAGGCATTCGCCGCCGGCAGGTGCGCCCTGCCGTGGATGGCGGTGGTGACGTGGCCGAGGATGGCGGCGGCGTCCGGCGGGCCGTGCTCCCGCAACTCGGCCGCCGTGACGGCGCCGCGCTCGGCCAGGAAATCGATCAGCGCCAGGGAACGCGGCTCCGGGACGACGCGCTTGCGCGCCGCGATGAGACGGCGCGCCCGGTAGGCCGCGGCTCCCCAATCCATGATTCCCCCGCTCCTCCGACAGCTCTTGCCCGATCAGCCCTTGTCCGATCAGGCCTTGGCCGGCCCGGCCTCGGCGAGGTAGGCCCAGGCCGCGGCCTCGTCGGCGAGGTCGAAGGTCTTGGTCTCGACCGGCAGCACGGCGCCCGACAGGCTGATCATCGCCCGGGCGAAGGCCGGCGCGCCGACCACCACGTAGTGGCGGATATGGGCGACCGAGCGGGCCATCACCCCGGTGGCGTAGCCGTCGAACCGGGCCCCGAGATCCGAGCCCTCGTAGTGCGACATGACGAGCAGCATGTCGATCGTGCCGTGCGCCGTCATCGCGGCATCCACGATGCCCGACATCCATTCGATGTCGGGCCTGGTGATGCGGTCCCTGATCTCGAAGGCGACGAGGTCCCGGCGCGGGGCCTCGCGCTGGATGATCGAGCCGTCCGGTGCCGTGGTCATGCGTGCCTCCCCCGCCGTCTCCCGGCGGGTCGTCCCTGCCGGTCGTCCCGGTCAAACGGCGGATCGGCGGTTTGGATCCGCGGGGCGGCAGGCCCGAGTGTTGTAACAGTGTAACGTTCCAAGGATTCGATGGCTCGCCGGCGGCGAACGGCTTGCCAGCGCTGCGTCCACACGGGCAGATGAAACGATATAACATCTACCTGGAATCACGATGTCGTATCGCCGCCGCCCGGACCTGCTGGCTCTGAGCACCGCGCTCCCCCTCGTTCTCGCCGCCGGTACCGCGGCGCGGGCCGAGGACATCAAGCTCGACGAGATCACCGTCTCGTCGCCGAGCCCGATCGTCTCGCGGCCGGCCGCGGCGCCGGCCTCCGGCACGGGCTTTCCCATCGGCGTGCTGCCGGTCGTCACCAATACCTTCTCGCCGGTCACGGTGGTGACCCAGGAGCAGATCGCCCGCGACCAGCCGCGCACGCTGGGCGACGCGCTGTTCGACCGGCCGGGCATCTCCTCGACCACCTACGCCCCGGGCGCGGCCTCCCGGCCGATCATCCGCGGCCTCGACAACGCCCGGGTGCGCATCCAGGAGAACGGCATCGTCAACGGCGGCGTGTCGGATCTCGGCGAGGACCACACCGTCCCGGTCAACCCGCTGGTGGCCGACCGGCTCGAGGTGATCCGCGGCCCCGCCACCCTGCGCTACGGCTCGGGCGCCATCGGCGGCGTGGTCTCGGCCGAGAACAACCGGGTGCCGACCTACATCCCGGCGAACGGCTATGCCGGGCAGGTCACCACCGGCTACTCCACCGTCGACAACGGCCGGCTGGGCGCCGCGACGGTCGATGCGGGCAAGGACGGCTTCGCCGTCCACGCCGACGGCTTCAAGACGGCCTCCGACAGCTACGTGATCCCCGGCGGGATCCAGCGCAACTCCTACAACGAGTCGCAAGGGGGCTCGATCGGCGTCTCGGCGATCGGCGACCGCGGCTTCGTCGGCGTCGCCTTCAGCCATTACGACGCGATCTACGCGATTCCCGGCGGCGAGGCCGAGCAGGCCCGCACCCGCCTGACGCCGAACCAGGACCGGGTGATCTCGCGCGGCGAGATCCGGCCGCTCGGCGGGCCCTTCGAGGCGATCCGCTACTGGGCCGGCTACTCGGTCTACCGCCACGACGAGATCGGCATCGGCGGCGACGGGATCGAGGGCCAGCAGGCGATCTTCAAGAATCGCGAGGGCGAGATCCGGATCGAGGCGCAGCACGTCCCGGTCTTCACCGCGCTCGGCACGCTCACCGGCGCCATCGGCGTCCAGGCCGACCGGCGCGCGATCAACACCCAGCTCGAAGCCTTCCTGCCGAGGACCGATTCGCGCTCCGGCGCCGTCTACGTGTTCGAGCAGCTCGAGGTCCTGCCCGGCACCCGGCTCCAGGCCGCCGGCCGGATCGAGGGCGACCGGGTGCGCAGCACTGCGGCGCTGTTTCCCGGCGACTACCTGCCGGTCGAGGGCGAGGACCCGTTCACCTACCGGCTGACCCGCCGCTTCGCGCCCAAGAGCGCCAGCGCCGGGGTGCTGCAGGACCTGCCCTACGGCTTCGTGGCGAGCCTCACCGGCTCCTACGTCGAGCGGGCGCCGACCGGCTACGAGCTGTTCTCGCAAGGGCCGCACGACGCCACCGCGACCTTCGAGATCGGCGATCCGCGCCTGCGGCTCGAGCGGGCCCGCACGGTCGAGGCCAGCATCCGGCACGGCGACGGGCCGCTGCGCTTCGAGGCGACCGGCTACTACACCCGCTACACCGGCTTCATCTACAAGCGCCTGACCGGCAATCTGTGCGACGACGATTTCGCCAGCTGCGGCACCGGCGACGAGCTGCGCCAGATCGTCTACTCGCAGCAGAACGCCACCTTCTACGGCGCCGAGCTGATCGGCCAGTACGACGCCCTGCCGGTCGGCAACGGCTTCATCGGCGTCGAGGGGCAGTTCGATTTCGTGCGCGCGAAGTTCGACGACGGCACCAACGTGCCGCGCATCCCGCCCTACCGGCTCGGCGGCGGCGTCTACCTGCGGGCCGACGGCTGGTTCGCCCGGGTGAACCTGCTGCACGCCTTCGCGCAGACGAAGATCGCCCCGTTCGAGACCGACACCGCCGGCTACGACGACCTGCGCGCCGAGCTGAGCTACACCAAGGCGGTCGACCCGGCGGTCTACGGCGCCAGCGAGGTGACTCTCGGCCTGCAGGGCCGCAACCTGCTCGACGCCGACATCCGCAACGCCGCCTCGTTCAAGAAGGACGAGGTGCTGCTGCCGGGCCGCAACGTGCGGCTTTTCCTGACCGCCAAGTTCTGAGAGCACGGTCTGGGCGGCGAGATCCGGTCGCGAGACGCCCGCCGCGCTCCGGCGGCGGGCAGTCGAGGCTTCAGGCCCGCGGGTCGATGATCGCGATGCCGTCGGGCGCCGCGCGGTCCATCGCCATCAGGGCCGGAATCGCCTCGGCGAGCGACAGGGTCTCGCCGAGGAGCCGCTCCGGCTGCAGCCGGCCGGCCCGGATCATCTCCAGCATCGCGTCGTAGCGCCAGGCCTGCATGCCGTGGCTGCCGTAGATCTCGAGCTCGTGGGCGATGACCCGGGCCATCGGCACCTCCGCCCGGGCGTGGTCGGCGAGCATCAGGCCGACTTGGACGTGGCGCCCGCGCCGGCGCAGGTTGGCGATCGAGTTGAAGCACGTCTCGGGGTGGCCGAGCGCGTCGATCGACACGTGGGCGCCGCCCCGCGTCACCTCCCGCACCGCCTCGACGACGTCGTGGACCTCCCGGCTGTTGATCGTCGCGCAGGCGCCCATGGCGCGGGCGAGCGCGAGCTTGCCCTCGGCGATGTCCACCGCCACGACGTTGGCGCCGAGCGACGCCGCGATCATGATCGCCGAGAGGCCGACGCCGCCGGCCCCGTGGACGGCGACCCACTCGCCGCCGCGCACCCGGCCCTGGTCGACCACCGCCCGGAACGAGGTCGCGAAGCGGCAGCCGAGGCTCGCCGCAGTGGCGAAAGTCATGTCGTCGGGCAGCCGCACCAGGTTGTGGTCGGCCCGGTCGATCGCGACGTATTCGGCGAACGAGCCCCAATGGGTGAAGCCGGGCTGGAACTGCGCCTCGCAGACCTGCTGGTGGCCGGCATGGCATTCGCCGCACTGGCCGCAGGCGGCGATGAACGGCACCGTGACCCGGTCGCCGACCCGGAAGCGCCCGACCCGCGCGCCGACGGCCGCGACCACGCCGGCGAATTCGTGGCCCGGGACGTGGGGCAGGCGGATGTCGGTGTCGTGCCCCTTCCAGCCGTGCCAGTCGCTGCGGCACAGCCCGGTCGCCTTGACGTCGATCACCACGCCGTCGGCCGCCGGCGACGGGTCCGGCACGTCGCGGATCTCCGGCGCCTGGTCGAAGAGCTCGAAGAGCATCGCCTTCATGTCGAATCGTTCTCCTGCTGTCGCGGGAGCGTTTGACCTAAAGTTCCCCGCCTGACCAGACCGCCGGCCGCCCCGGTCAGCCCTCGCGACGCATGAAGTCGAAGTCGCAGCCCTCGTCGGCCTGGGTGACGGTGTCGTGGAACAGGCGGGCATAGCCGCGCGCCGCCCAATCGGGCCGCGCCGGGGTCGGCAAGGCTTCCGCCCGCGCGGCAAGCTCGGCCTCCTCCACCAGGAGGTCGATGCGCCGGCCCCCCACGTCGAGCCGGATCCGGTCGCCGGTGCGCACCAGGGCGAGCGGTCCCCCCACCGCCGATTCCGGCGTGACGTGCAGCACGATGGTGCCGAACGCCGTGCCGCTCATCCGGGCGTCCGAGATCCGCACCATGTCCTTCACGCCCTGGCGGGCGAGCTTCTTGGGGATCGGCAGGTAGCCGGCCTCCGGCATGCCCGGTGCGCCCTTCGGTCCGGCGTTGCGCAGGACCAGCACGTCGTCGGCCGAGACGTCGAGGTCGGGGTCGTCGATCCGCGCCGCCATGTCGGGAATCGAGTCGAACACCAGGGCCCGGCCCTCGTGCTGGAGGAGTTTCGGCGTCGCCGCCGAGTGCTTGATCAGCGCCCCGCGAGGCGCGAGGTTGCCGGTGAGCACCGCCATGGCGCCGACCGGCTTGATCGGCGCCTCCGGCTGCCGGATCACGGTCTGGCCCGGCACCTCCTCGGCCGCGGCCGCGACCTCGCGAAGGCTCGCCCCGGTGATGGTCGGCGCATCGAGGTCGATCCGGTCGCCGAGCGCCCGCAGCAGGGCCGGCACGCCGCCGGCATGGTGGAAGTGCTCCATGTAGTGGTCGCCGGACGGCTTGAGGTCGACGAGCACCGGCACCTCGCGGCCGATCCGATCGAGGCTCGCGAGGTCGAGGTCGATCCCGGCGCGGTTCGCCATGGCGGTGAGGTGGATCACCCCGTTGGTCGAGCCGCCGATCGCCTGCATCACCACCTGCGCGTTGCGGATCGAGGCCTCCGTCATGATCTCGCTCGGGCGCGGGCCGCCGGTCTTCGCCATCGCGGCGGCGACGGCGCCGCTCGCCTCGGCGAGGCGGATGCGCTCGGCGTGGGGGGCGGGAATCGTGGCCGACATCGGCAGGGCGAGGCCCATCGCCTCGATCATGCAGGCCATGGTGGAGGCGGTCCCCATCACCATGCAGGTGCCGACGGACGGCGCGAGGCGCCCGTTGACGGTCTCGATCTCCCGCTCGTCGATCTCGCCGGCCCGGTGGGCCCCCCAGAGCCGCCGGCAATCGGTGCAGGCGCCCAACACCTCGCCGCGGTGATGGCCGACCACCATCGGGCCGACCGGGATCACCACGGTCGGCAGGTCGACGGAGGCCGCCGCCATCACCTGCGCCGGCAGGGTCTTGTCGCAGCCGCCGATGACGATCACCGCGTCCATCGGCTGGGCCCGGATCATCTCCTCGGTGTCCATCGCCATCAGGTTGCGCAGGTACATCGAGGTCGGGTGGGCGAAGCTCTCGTGGATCGAGATCGTCGGAAACACCATCGGCATCGCACCGGCCAGCATCACCCCGCGCTTGGCCGCCTCGATCAGCTGCGCGGCGTTGCCGTGGCAGGGGTTGTAGTCGGAGGCCGTGTTGGTGATCCCGACGATCGGCCGGTCGAGGGCGTCGTCGGAATAGCCCGCCGCCTTGATGAAGGCCTTGCGCAGGAAGAGCGAGAAGCCCGCATCCCCGTAGCTCGTCAGCCCCTTGCGCAGGCCCTTGTCGCGCGGCTCCTCGGCCATGGGTCGTCCTCCCGTCGGTTCGTTGCGACCGGTTCTCAAGGGCGCGGGGAGGCCTGTCAACGAAGCCCCCGCCGACCGGCCGCGGATGGGCCTGCCTGGACCTTCGGCGAGTGGTTCCCGGACCGCGCCCGGCCTAACCTGCCGGCGAGCCTCGACGGGAGGGCGGCCCCGGTGCACGATCACGAGATGCAATCCCGACCGGGCGCGCGGTGTCGGCGCGCCAGCGCCTGCCTGGTAGTTCTGGCGCTCGTGCTGACGCGACCCGCCTGGGCCCAGACGGTCGAGGACGGATCGGACAAGGCGATCGGTCTCGCCGACACGGCGCGCGTCCTCGCGTTGATCCGGCAGGATCTGAACAGCCCGGACGCCAAGGTCACGCAATTGCGGCGCAGTGGCGCCTCGCACGTCTGCGGGTCGGTGAACGTCAAGAATCGCGACGGCCTGTATACCGGCGAGCGCGGCTTCGTCGTCGATCTTCCCTCCGGCACGTTCGGCCGCGTCCCGGACGGTCCGGAACTCCTCAGCCCGCGCGCTGCGGGCTTCGCCGGGAAGGAGGCGATTCGCCAGAGCTACTTCCGGCTCTGCCTCGACGACTGAGCGCCCGCCCCGGCCCGGTCATCGGAGCGATGGCCCCGGATGCTGACGCATCGGCGCCGACACCCGTCCGGTCTCGGCCTGGCCCCTCCGAACGGATCCGTTCGAAGGCGGCGCGCTCTCACTCGGCGCAGTTCTGCGCAAACAGCCGCCTCGTCCGCTCCATCGCGGTGAAATATGCGGCACTCGCCGGGTTGCGCAGTTCCGGACCTTCGGGGAGGCGCCCGAAGACGCGCGATGCGGGATCGGACACGAACGGACGCGGGCCCGTGTAGCGGCCCATGCGGTTTCGCATCTCGATCATCCCGCACACCGCACCGGCGCGCCCCTCGCGCAAGTCCGTCACCTTGGCGTCGGGGCCGGGCAGGGTCTGGCGCACGAGCGCCAGAAGACGCTCCGTCCTCTCGACCCCGATCCTCGCATCCGATCCGTCGACCACGCCCTGGGCCGCAGCCGGTCCGGCGACCATCGCGCCCAGGAGGAAGCGGGCGAGTGCGCGCCGGAGCGCCGGGGCCCACGCCACGGTCAAGCGCTCTGGCGGCAGTGGCCGCCGAGATTCTTGTAGGGAATGCTGCGTAGCCCGGCCTCGAACCAGACGGTGCCGGTGCGACCGGGCTCGTAACCGTAGAGGTTGATCCGCGTGTCGTCCTCCGGCGAGCGGAGCACGGCCGGGCTGTCGGACCCGTCGAACGTCCAGAGCGGCGAGGGCGCCTCCAGGCCTCCGAAATCGACCTGGGAGCCGTCCTGCTCCCGTCGGAAGACCAGAGCGAAGGCGGGTGACGCCCGTTCGGACACGACGCGGAAGTAGAATCCGACCCGCGGCGCCTGGTCGGCCATGTTGGTGAACTCGCAGAACAGGCTCGCCGTCCGCTCCCACGCCGTGCCGGAACCGCCGGGGGCCGGATGGGGCCCGGCTGCCGGTGCGTCGCCGGACGACCGCAACTGCGCGAACAGCGCACCGGCGAGGCCCACAACCAGAAGGGCCGAGGCGAGCGAACCGCGCCTCATCGGCGTTTCCCGACCGCGGCCGGAAGAAACCTACTCGTCATGGGCGGCATGCAGCGCGACGCAGGTGCGTACCGTGTCGCTCAGCGTCAACGCCTTGGTATCGCCGATATTGGCGGTTTCCTCCAGGCAACGCATGAAGTAGTCGCGATCGAGGCCGGGCGCGAGCGAACTCATGGCCTTGCCCATCCGTGTCGCGAAATCGATCTTGTCGGTCGCCGACGCCCTCGGCCAAGTCGACGCAAGGTCGTCCACGCCCAGCCGCGCGCAGGCTGGCCCGACCATCGCGACCGAACACGATAATAATACAATCATAAAACGCAGCATCGTGGTCATCCTCCCGCCTCACAGAGCTAGCGAAGGCCCGGTTCACTGTCGAGCGATCATCGAGGACGCGGCGGTGGGGGGTGGTCCGTCGTCGCGAAGTGAGCGTTCCTTCCCGCCCGTCACGTCATCCGCCGCCGGCGCATGGCGAGGAGTTCCGTTCCCGGCCGGTAGCGACCTTCGACGGCGAGGCGCACGAGGCGCCGGAAGTAGCCGCCGGGGTTGCGGATCCGGTTCTGGCCCGACGCGACGTCGTCGTCGTGGAGCTGGGCGACGATCAGCACCAGGATCGCCGCCTCGTAGGCGCCGAGCCCGTCGCGGGCCTCGGCCCAGGCGCTCTGATGCGCGCCGATCGTGGCCCGCAGCCGCAGGCCCGCATCCATGATCTCGTGTTCGCTTCGGATCTCGCCGACGAGGTCGCGCACCACCGGGCAGGCCTCGACGACCAGCGCCGGTGACAACGGCTCTTCCGCCCGGTCGATCTCGCCGACGGGATCCGCGTTCCCCGCTGAGCCCTTGCTCCAAGTCTCGGTAGGAGATTCTTTTTCTGCTTCTATGTGCGGGCAAGCCGTGCCGTCACAGCCGGCTGCGTAGAAGCGCGTTTCCACCATCTGGCGCAGCTCGCTCCAGGCATCGAGGACGAGGTCCGGATCGCCCGAGCCGCGACGCTCCGGGGTGCTCGCCTCGAGGCTCGCCTGGACCTCGGCGAGGTCGGCGAGCGGCGTGCCGGGGTAGCGGGATGCGAGGGCGGTCAGCGCCTCGCCGACGGCGCGACGGTGGATGGTGAGGAGGTCGAAGGCGCGGCGGCGGCGCTCGCGTGCCTCGGCACGGGCCTGGATCGCCTGCGCCCAGTCGCCCCGGCGGGCCTGGAGCGGCGTCAGGTCGAACCCGAAGGCGTCGACGATCGCGCCGTCGCGGCCCCGCACGGCGTAGCGCTTGCCGTTCGCCGAATCCTTCGGCGTGACGACTTCCAGCGCGACGAGGTCGCGCAAGGCGTAGCGGACGGCGCGCTCCGACAGCCCGGTCCGCGAAACCAGGTAGGCGTTCGACGGCCACACGATCAGGCGCGACCAGTCCTGCTCGCCCCATGCGGCGACGAGCTCGGACAGCACCAGGCGCAGGGCCGGGCGCAGGCCGAGCGCCTTCGCCGCCTCGCGGGCGGAGGCCGACAATTCCTTGCGCGTGATCGTACGCCCGTCCTCGAGGGCGCGTCTCTGTCCGGCGAGGGCGGCGCGCGTCAGCGGCCGGCCCCCGGTCTGAACCATCTCCACTCCACACCTCCTTGAACGGAGGCAAAGCGGGACCGTTCGCCCGAGAGGGCGTCATTGACGAGGAGGTCGGGAACCGCTAGAAGGAGGATGCCAATCCGGTCTTCAAGCGGCGGCTTCCCCAGCCCCCGTTATGAGATCCCAAAAAGCGCCGAGGTCCCCACCTCGGCGCTTTTTTGCTTTGCCGCGTCTACATCGTCTGTCCCACGAATACTTGCTTGAGCGCGTGGATGATCGCGAGGCGGCGGTTCGGGAACTTGCCCTCGCGCACCGCCGCGTCGATCGCCTGCTGCACCTGCGCCGGCACCCAGACATTCGTCTCCGTCTCCCCGGAGGCCTTGCGGGCCTCGCGGAGCTTCTTGACGCGCTGAGACGGGGTATCGGCCATCGCTCTCGGCTCCACGACTCGTAACGTTACGAGTCGTGTCACGAGTCGCCGCCGCCGGGCAATGCGGAGTCGAGATTCGGCGGTGGATGTTAAATTCGATTCACAGCCGAATCGGCGCCGCGCCCCCGATGGAGGTCGCACCGCCCTGATCTGTCCAGCCCGAGTCGTTCCGCAGGACGATTCGCCGGAGAGTTCCGGAGCGACTCCGGAATACCCAGGAAATAGCTCGGCGATCGTGGATTGCTCTTCCGGTCCTGCCGCGGCCGGGCGGAGAACCGGCCCGGCCGCGCGCGGGGTTCCCGGTCGGCGTCCCGACTTTACCCGTCGCCCCTGTGCGGACCGGCCGCCGGGGGCTAGCTTGGATCCAACGATCGCGCGCCGCCCGCGCGATCGACGGGGGAGCGAGGGATGCCGACGCGACGCGCCATCGTGGGCGGCCTGGGGGCGGGGCTGCTCGTCGCCCCCGCGCGCGGGCGGGCCGACGGCCTGCGGATGAGCATGGGCTCGCCGATGCCGCAGGGCCACCCGGCCACGACCTGCCTCGTCGAGGCGCTCGACGCCATCCGGGCCGAGAGCGACGGCCGGATCGACATCACCCTCTATCCCGACAGCCAGCTCGGCGGCGAGCTCAGCATGCAGTCGCAGCTGCGCGCGGGCGCCATCGCGTTCACCCTCTCGTCGGCGAGCTCGCTGCAGACCCTGGTGCCGATCGCCGGGATACCGGGCGTGGCCTACGCCTTCACCGGCTACGTGCCGCTGTGGTCCGCCCTCGACGCGGGGCCGTTGAGCGAGCGCATCCGGGACGGCCTCGCCAAAGTGGGCCTGACGGCGTTCCGGGTCGTCGACAACGGCTTTCGCGACGTGATCACGGCGGCGCGGCCGGTCGCGGCGGTGTCCGACCTGCGCGGCCTCAAGATCCGTGTGCCGCCGAGCCCGCTCCTGACCTCGCTGTTCCGGGCGCTCGGCGCCGCGCCGACGACGATCGGCCTCGCCGAGACCTACGCGGCCTTGCAGACCGGCCTCGCCGACGGGATGGAGAACTCGCTGCCGCAGATCGAGGCGACGCGGGTCTACGAGGTGCAGCGCTACCTCTCGCGCACCGGCCATTCCTGGGACGGGTTGTGGATCCTCGCCCACGGCCGGACCTGGAACGACCTGCCGCGCGACGCGCAGGCGCTGATCGGCCGCCACCTCGACGCGGCGGTCGCGCGCCAGCGCCAGGCCTTCGTGGCGATGAACACGCAGAGCGAGGCGCGGCTGCGCGCCAAGGGCCTCGTCGTCTCGACCCCGGACCGCGCGCCGTTCCGGGCGGCGCTCGAGGCGGCGGGCTACTACGCCGACTGGAAGGCCCGGTTCGGGCGGGAGGCCTGGAGCGCGCTCGAGCACCATACCGGCCCGCTCGGCGCCTGACGCACCCCCTCCCCTCGCCCGTGCGGGTTGCCGGGGACGCCGCCTTTCGGGCAGCGTGCGGCCGTTACGGAAAGAGAGGCGGGGCGCGGCGAATGGCGGAGCGGGCGGACTTCCTGGTGATCGGCCTCGGGGCGATGGGGAGCGCGGCGCTCTACCAGCTCGCGAAGCGCGGCGCCTCGGTCATCGGGCTCGACCGGTTCGCGCCGCCCCACACGATGGGATCGAGCCACGGCGAGACCCGGATCACCCGCCAGGGCATCGGCGAGGGGCGCGATTACGTGCCGCTGGTGCTCGCCTCGCACCGGATCTGGCGCGAGATCGAGGCCGAGACCGGCGCCCACCTGCTCGAGGCCTGCGGCGCGCTGGTGATGGCGCCGGGGTCCGGCACCGCCTCGCATCACGGCATGCCGGATTTCGTCCGCACCTCGATCCGCGCCGCGCAAGAGTTCGGCATCGCCCACGAGGTTCTCGATGGACGCGAGGTCGCCCGCCGCTTCCCGCAATTCCTCGGGCTGTCGGGCGATGAGATCGCCTATTACGAGCCCGGCGGCGGCTATGTCCGCCCGGAGGCCTGCATCGCCGCGCAGCTCTCCCGCGCCGCGGCCCTCGGGGCCGCGATCCGCACCGGCGTCGAGGTCCAGGCGATCGTGCAGGAGGGCGACGGCGTACGCGTCGAGACCTCGGCCGGGACCTTCGCGGCGGGCCAGGTGGTGGTGTCGGCCGGGGCCTGGACGGCGCCGCTCCTCGGCGCGCCCCTCACCGACCTCCTGAGCGTCAAGCGCCAGCTCCTGCACTGGTACGCCCTCGACGACGCCCGCGCCTACCGGGCCGGCGCGCCGGTCTACATCTGGATGTACGGCACGGCGGACGCCGAGTACTTCTACGGCTTCCCGCCGCAGCCGGGCGAGGGCAGCGTCAAGGTCGCAACCGAGCAATACGCCGACGCCACCACCGCCGAGACCGCCGACCGCACGGTCGACCCGGAGGAATCGGACGCGATGTACCGGCGCCACATCGCCGGGCGTCTCGCGGGGGCGACCCCGCGGGTCGTCGCGGCCGCGGCCTGCCTCTACACCGTCACGCCCGACCGCGGCTTCATCATCGACCGGCATCCGGAGAAGAATCGCGTCCTCGTGGTCTCGGCCTGCTCGGGGCACGGCTTCAAGCACTCGGCCGGGATCGGCCTCGTCGCGGCCGAGATCCTGACCGAGGGGCGCAGCCGGATCGACGTCGCGCCCTTCGGCCTCGGCCGGTTCGCCCCGGCCTCGGCCGCGCGCGGCTGAGCCGTGGCGGCCGGTCTCGCGCCGCTTACGGCGCGCACCGCATGGTGCGCTCCATCGACCGGATGCTGTCGATCTCGGCCCGGTCGCGGGCGGAGAGCGGCACGTCGGCCTGGTTGTCGAACCGGCAGCCGGCATTGCCGAAGCTGCGAATGGCGTTCGCCGTCTTGAAGCAGTAACCGGCTTCCTTGTAGATCAGGTTCCGCTGATACCACAATTCGTCGCAGGATTGTGCCAGGGCCGGAAGCGTTCCGGCCAGGACGATCGACGCGGCGGCAGCCATTCTCTTCATCACGATACCCATCGTTGCGGGAGACGATGCGACCCGAGCCGGCATTGGCGCATCGGGCACGCGGCGCAGATCTCGCACCCCGCCCGCGCGATGGCAAACCGACGCGCCGGCCCGGCCCGGCCTGCCGGGGGCGTCGCTCACCCTCCCGGTGCCGACGACAGGGAGGCGGCCGGGTGATTGCGCGCATAACCATGCCCTGTCGTCACAAAGGCGTGGTCCTCCTCCCGCCCGCTGCGGTACAGGGGATCCCCTAACAGACGACCGATCCCCTTCGCCCGTTCATTCGATGATGCCGACCGCGCCACGGGGTGGCGAACCCGAAACGATGCTGTTCGACCTCGCACCCACCTCGCTGTGGCTGCAGGATCTCGCCGCGCTGAAGGCCTGCCTCGACGGCTGGAAGGCCGGCGGCATGACCGACCTGCGGGCCTGGCTCTCGGACCCCGACCACCTGCTGGCGTGCCAGAGCCGGATCCGCATCCTGCGGGTCAACCGCCGGACGCTCGCGACCTACGAGGCCCGGGACGAGGCCGAGCTGTTCGCCCACATCCCGGCGATCTTCCACGATCCGCACGCCGCCGCGCTCGTCGAGGTGCTGTGCCGGCTCTGGGACGGCGAGACGCATGTCCGCCTCGTCACCCGCAACCTCACGGTCACCGGACGGGTGATCGACGTGAGCTATGCCGGCCAGATGCTGCCCGGCCACGAGGCCGATTGGGGCCGCTACCTGATCTCGATCGAGGACATCACGGTCCGCGAGGAGCGGCGGCGCGAGGAGGCGGCGAGCCGCCGCCTCCTTGCCGCGGACCTGTTCGCGCATTCGCCGGTGCCGACCCTGGTGCGGGACGACGCCGCGCTCGCCGGCATGCTGGCTTCCCTGCGCGCGGGCGGCGTCGCCGACCTTCCCGGCCACCTGGCGGCGCATCCGGCCTGGCTCGCCGCGGCGCGGACGGCCCGGACGATCGTGGCCGCGAACGGCCCGGCGCTGGCGCTGTTCGGGGTCGCCGACCGCGACGCCCTGGCGGCGCATCTCGCCGCCGATCAGGGCGAGGGCGCGCGGGAGGCCTTCGCCGAGGAGCTCCTCGACCTCTGGGCCGGGCGCGACCACCGGAGCCGCGACGTGACGCTCCGCCATCCCGACGGACGCGACCTGCACCTCAAGGTGCAAGCCTCCCGCCTGCCCGATCCCGACGGGACCCGCCGCCTCGTCCAGGTCGCGCTCACCGATATCGGCGACAACAAGCGGGAGGAGGTCCGCCTCGAGACCCTGGGCTTCACCGACCCGCTCACCGGGCTCCTCAACCGCGCCGGCTACGAGGCCGAGCTCGACCGGCTCGAGAACGACCGGGCCGTGCCGGTCTCGGTGATCGTGGCCGACCTCAACGGGCTGAAGACTATCAACGACCGCCGGGGCCACGAGGCCGGCGACGCCCTGATCCGGCGGTTCGGCGACCTGCTGGCCGGCCACGCCCCAGCCGGTGCCGCACGGATCGGCGGCGACGAGTTCGTGCTGTTGCTCCCGGCGACCGGCCCCGAGGCGGCGCAGGACCTGATGCGCCGGATCCTGGCCGCGCTCGACGCCGCGGCGGCGGCGAGCGCCCTCGCCCCCAGCGCGTCCCTGGGTTTCGCGACCTGGACCGGCGACGGCCCGCTCCGCGCGGTCGTCGCCCGGGCGGATGCGCAGATGTACGCGGCCAAGCGCCGGCGCTACGCCGCCGCGGCCTGCCCGCCCGAGCCGCCGCGCCCGCATTGAGGACGGCCCGGAACCCGGTCGGCGGGCGCAAACCCGGGCGGATTGACGTGCACCGTCGCGACACCCCCGCCGGGGCGACGACGGCGGTCCTGAGGCGCGGCTTGTCGTGCGAAACCCGATCGATTGCTCCGCGATGCGGATTTCGGCTTCGCTCGAGCGCCGCGCCGGCTGGTGATACGGGATCCGGAAGCTGGAGCGCTCCACGATCGCGTTGCACTCGCGACGCGCTCTAAGTGTCTCTCACAAAACTCCCGACCGCCGTCGTCGCTCGATGTGGCGGCGTCAGAGCGGCGGGAGTTTTGTGAGGTGCACTAAGCAGACTTGCGTTGGCAGGCCAACGCTTCGCCCGCTTAGATCCTTGTTTTGTCGCAGATTTTCGGCGCCGAACCGGTAACTACTTCGGCGAAATCTGCTTAGGTTTTGATTTTGCCACGTTCTCTTCGACGACCCGGCATCCGCTTCGTCGGAAAAAGCTCCAATCGTCCGGACCCCTATCAGAGTCCGAGATAGCCCGCGGCGTCTTGGACGATGGCGGCCACGGCGATCGCCGCCTTCGGCTTGCCGGCGACCGTCAGGCGGAGGCACCCGGCGGCATCGAAGGCCACCGTCGTCGTCGCCGCGCTCGCCGGGAGGTGGTAGGGCCAGATCCCGGCGACCGCGGCGCCGGCCCGGACGAGGGCTTGGCTCGCTGCATCGAAGGGCGCGTCCGAGCTCGCCGAGACCGCGAGGCCGGAGACGACGAGGAGCCCCGCCGTCATCCGCTCGAGCGTCCCGCCCGGGCCGAAGGCCGTGTCCCAGGTGACCGCGGCGTCCGGGTTCCACGGGGCCTTGCCGGGCATCCGGTAGGCCAGGGACAGGGCCGACGAGACGTACCAGTCGCCCGGCTGCGGCGCGAAGGCCAGGCCGTGATCCCAGGCCACTTTGGCCCGGACGGTGCCTCCGGCGAAGATCGCATCGGGGCCGCGCGGCGCGCCGCCGACGAGGCCCCAGTAGCCGGGTCCCGGCGCCGCGGCCTCCGCGAAGTCGAAGGTGAGGCCGGGGGCGGCGGCGAGCGCGCGGCTCAGCCCGGCCGCGCCCACGCTCCAGGTCGGCGGGGCCGTGCCCCAGGCCGCGAGGCGCGCCTGCGCCGCCGCGATCGGATCGAGCGGGCCGCCGCTCGGGACGAGCGCCCCGATGACCGCCGCATAGGCCGAGAAGAAGTCCGGCCCCGCGGGCGCGTAGACCGGGCCCGGTTGCGGAATCGCGTCGAACCAGGTCCAGAGCGCGGCGTCGTCGCCGGCGGCGAGGAGTGCGGCGGGCTGCAGGATCGCCGCGCCCGCGAGCCCGGAGGCCTGAAGCTCCCGGTCGACGAAGCGGCTCTGCAGGGTGTCGAAGCTGGACATGCCAAGGCCTCCGCGCGATCGCGGGACGGGGGCGGCCGCCCGGGCGAGGGGCGGCCGGATGGTGGAGATCCACCGGGGGAGGACGCGTCCTTCGTCCCGGGGACGCGCGCATGGAGAAAATGCGGCAAAATCGAAGACACGGGGCAGCGCCCGATCGCAGCGCGATCGGGCGCTGCTTCAGGTCAGGCGGCGAAGAACATCCGGTTCAGCGTCTTCGCGGCCTCGGCCTCGACGCCGAGATACTGGCCCGCCGACAGGACCTTGCCGCCGATCACCACCGGCACGCCGGCCTTGCTGGCGATCTTCACCACCATGTTGCCCGCGGTGTTGAAGCTGGCGTGGGTGGACGAGGTGCCGGAGCCGCCGCCGGTGTAGAACGGCCACATCCCGCTGCTGGAATTGCTGGTGATCTGGGTCTGCTCGTCCGACGAGTACGACGCCGACGAGGTGACGACGATCGTCATGCCGCTCACCACGATCAGGCTCGCCATGAAGCGCTGCATGTTGCCCTGGGGGCCGAAGGTGTTGGCCCAGTTGATCGGCTTGACCGGATCCCAGGGCGCGCCGCTCTGGTTGTGGAACGCCAGCCCCAGGGCCGAGGAGGTGTACCAGTCGCCGGGCGTCGGCGTGAAGGGCAGCACGTGATCGAAGGAGGCATCGAGGGCGACGCCGCCCGAGGCGAACTTCTCGCTGATGCTCGACTGCGAGGAGCTGCCGCTCCACAGCCCGAAGAAGCCCGAGTTGCTGCTCTGCGTCCAGCTCTTCGAGACGTCGCTGTTCCAGTTGGACGCGGCGATCGAGAAGGACCGGCTCGGCGCCTTCTGCAGGAGCTGCTTCAGCTTGCTGAAGCCCTGCGAGAAGTCGACCGACCCGGTGCCCACCGGCTTGTAGGGCGTGACGTTCATCTGGGCCGCGAAGACCGGGTCGAGCATGGCGGCGGCCAGCGCCGAAGCGCCCGAGACCGCGACCGAGCTGCAGGTGCCGTTGTAGAGCGCCCAGTTGCGGAAGGCGACCGCGCCCGGCTTCACGTCCTTGTCCTTCAGGGCCGCCTGGTAGGCCGCGAAGCATCCCGGGCCGATCGTGCTCTCGAAGCTGTTCGGCGCCGCCTTCAGCGCGGACATCACTGCCTGGTAGTTCGACAGGAACTGGTTCCCGCCCGACAGGGAGGTGTTCATGGTGAGCGAGAACGGCGGGATGCTGTTGAGGTAGGCCCACAGATCCTGGTCCGCGGAATCGCCGCCGACCAGCGGCGGAGACGGCTGGATTACCTGAATCGCATCGTCTGGTGAAAAGCCGAGGCCTTGCACGAGAGCATTGTAGAAACCAGCCTGCAGATCGACGAAATTCTGCGGTTGCGACATGGCTTACCTCGAAGGCATCGAGAGGATGCGCGGCTTCGGTGCGCCAAGAGGGATTACACCCTGAAGTGTGATTCTACAACCTAAAGTGAGAAAAACTTCGCGACGACATTGCGTGCCCGGCCGCGGAGATTATTTTGCCGGCATTGTGCACTGCGATAGCAAAACGATTACGCCAAGATCCCGACAGCAGAAAGAAATCGTGGATCGCAAAGCGGCGAGACAATGCGGTATCACTCGGGATTTGAAGAGGTATGAAATCTTGATTGATTGAATTTGGTGCGGATACGAGGCTATACACTGGCGATGTAAGCTGCGTCATCGGGCGGTGAAACGGTCGGAGGCCCGGAAGGGACCCGGGCCCGGCATCCCCTCCGCCGGCACCCCCGACCATGGCGGTGCCGGCCCGCCCGGCACCGCGGGCTTCCCCTGCCGCATGGCCCGAGGGGAAGCCCGGATCACCGGGGGGCGGACCTCCGCCGGATCAGGGCGCGATCTGGAGGATCGCCTCGACCTCGACCGTCATGGCGTTGGGCAGCGAGCCCATGCCGACCGCCGAGCGGGCGTGGCGGCCGGCCTCGCCGAGCACGTCGACCAGGAGGTCCGAGCAGCCGTTGATCACCTTCGGGTGGTCGGCGAAGTCGGGCTCGGCGTTGACCATGCCCAGGAGCTTCACCACCGCGGTGATCCGCGACAAGTCGCCGAGCGCCGCCTTGGCGACGGCGAGGAGCTGGAGGCCGGCGAGTTGCGCGTCGGCGTAGGCTTCCTCGATCGTGGCGTCGCGGCCGAGCCGCCCGCGGCGGTAGGTGCCGTCCGGGCGCTTGGGGCCCTGGCCCGAGAGGTAGAGGAGGTCGCCGACGATGCGGTAGGGCACGTAGTTGGCCACCGGCACCGGCACCTGGGGCAGGGTCAGGCCGAGCTCGGCGAGCTTCTGTTCGGGGGTCATGCGGGAATCCTCTCAGTTGGTGTGGAAGACGGCGCCGCCGATGATGGTGGCCTTGGCCGACAGGCGCCGCTCGCCGGCAAGGTGTGCTCCGGTCGAATCGACGTAGTCGAAGCGGCCCTCGTCGAGGGACAGGACCGAGGCGTCGCCGGCCGCACCCGTCCGGAACGTGCCGAGGTCGGGGCGGGTCAAGGCGCGAGCCGGGTTGTCGGTGGCGGCGCGGATCACCTCGACGAGCGGCATGCCGATGCAGAGGAACTTCGACATCGTGGTGAGGAGGTCGAAGGCCGGCCCCTCGATGCACAGCGTGTGCACGTCCGACGAGATGCAGTCGGGCGGGAAGCCGTTCTCCAGCATCGTGCGCCCGACCGAGAAGGCGAAGGAGCCCATGCCGTGGCCGATGTCGAACACGACGCCGCGGGCGCGGGCCTCCAGCACCTCGGGGCGCACGCGCCCGTCGGCGGTGACCGGGGTGTTCGGGAACGGCCGGAACGCGTGGGTCAGGATGTCGCCCGGGCGCAGCCGCTCCAGCACCTCGGCGAGCGTCGGCGGCGGCTCGTCGATATGGACCATCAGCATCATGCCGGCCGCGTCCGCGACCTGCCGGGCGATGTCGAGGGGCACGATGCCCGACGTGCCGCCGGCATTGCGGCCGACCCGGACCTTGAGGCCGCCGAGCACGTCGCGGTTGGCGAGCGCCACCTCGAGGGCGGCGGGCGCCGACAACAGCCGCTGGTCGCCGCTCTCGCCGACATTCACCCGCTTCGAGAAGGCGTAGATGCCGGCGAACGACACGCTCATCAGCGGGATGATGCGCACCGGCGAGGGCTCGACCACGTGGCGGCGAAAGCCCGCGAAGTTGCCGGGACCGGCGCTGCCGGTATCGACGAAGGTCGTGACCGCACCCGAGCGCGCGAGCGCCGGCGCGTCGACCCCGAGCGAGGTGCCGCCCCAGTAGACGTGGGTGTGCAGGTCGATGAGGCCCGGGGTGACGAGGCGACCGGCGCAATCGTGGACCGCCCGGGCCGAGGCGGAAAGCCCCTCGCCGACGGCCGCCACCTTGCCGTCCGCAAAGGCGACGTCGGCGACGCGGTCGATGGACTGGGACGGGTCGACGACGCGGCCGCCCGCGAGCACGAGATCGAAGGTCATGGAGTCCGCTGGCTGGCGAGGTTGCGAAAAAAATTTACACAACGACCGTAGTGGCCGCAACCGTAAACCGAGGGAACACCATCGTCGTGCGGAGCGGCGCTTGACGCCCAGTAAAAACGTGAAATAATTTTACAAAAGCGCCGTCCAGGAGACGTCCATGGCCCCCACCGACAGCCCGCGCGCCGGCCTGACCCGCCGCACCCTCGCGACCGGCCTCGCGCTCGCCCCCCTGGTGCCGGCCTCCGCCCTGGCGCAGGGCGGCGGCGCGGGCGGCATGGCCAGCGTCAACCTGGCGATGGTGGGCGAGCCGCAATCGCTCGACCCGATGGCCTCGACCGCCGACCTCGTCGGCACGATCATGCAGCACGTGTTCGAGCCGCTCTACACGTTCGACGCGAGCTGGACCGTCCAGCCGATGCTGGCCGCGGCGCTGCCGACGATCAGCCCGGACGGGAAGACCTACGCGATCCCGCTCCGCGAGGGCGTGCCGCTCCATAACGGCCGGGCGCTCGATTCCGAGGACGTCGTCGCCTCGCTCAAGCGCTGGATGGAGATGACGCCCCGCGGCAAGGGCATCGCGGCCGGGCTGACGAGCCTGACGGCGAAAGGCCCGCACGCGGTTGAGATCGTCCTCAAGGCGGTCAACCCGGCGCTGCTTGCTCACCTCGCCCTGCCGTCGGGCTTTGCCGCCATCATGGCCCGGGAGGCGATCGCCAACCCGCTCGCCGAGTTCGTCGGCACCGGCCCCTACCGGTTCAAGGAGCGCCGGCCCGACCAGTTCGTGGTGCTGACCCGCCACGAGGCTTACGCCGCCCGCAGCGAGGCCCCGAGCGGCTATGCCGGGCGGCGCACCGCGGCGATTCCCGAGTTGCGCTTCATCCCGGTGCCGAACGCCAACACCCGGGTCGAGGGCGTCGTCGCCGGCCAGTACCACTTCGCCGACCAGCTTCCCGTCGAGAGCAACGGGCGCATCGCCAAGGCGTCCGGCGTGAAGCCGGTGCTGACGATGCCGTTCGGCTTCCCCTACCTCGTGCTCAACACCCGGCAGGGTCCTTGCGCCGACCAGACGGTGCGCCAGGCGCTCCAGATGGCGCTCAGCGACACCGAGCTCCTGATGGCGGCCTTCGGCGAAGACAAGTTCTTCGAGGCGACGGGCAGCCATTTCCCGAAGGGATCGCCCTTCCACTCCACCGCCGGCACGCAGGCCTACGACAAGGGCGACGACAAGGGCGCCAAGGCCCTGCTGGCGAAAGCGAACTACGACGGCACGCCGATCCGCATCCTCAACTCGAAGCAGTACGACTTCCACAACCGCATCGCGCTCGTCATGGCCGAGGCGCTGCGCGCCGCCGGCTTCAAGGTGACCCTCGACGTGGTCGACTGGGCGACGCTCGTCTCCCGGCGCGGCGATCCGGCCTTGTGGGACGTCTACGTCACCCACTCGGCCTTCCTGCCCGAACCCATGCTGACGCCGCCCCAGCTCGGCGACGGCGCGCCGGGCTGGTGGGACACGCCGGCGAAGAAGGCGGCCTTGTCGGCTTTCAACGCCGAGACCGATCCGGGGAAGCGCGGCGCCCTGTGGGGCCCGGTGCAGGAGGCGATCTATCGGGAAGTACCCTACATCCGCGTCGGCAACTTCGCGGCCCTGTCCGGCCTCTCGGGCAAGCTGAAGGGTTTCGCGCCGATGCCGTGGCCGGCCTTCTGGAACGTCGAGGCGGCGTGAGGCGGCAAGAGCCCGCTCCGTCAAGCCGAGATCGCGGAAGCGGCGCCGGGAATCGCGATGGACATGATCAACTCCGTCGATCGGGCACGGAAGGACGACGACTCTGCGACGGAGCTGTCCGGCTTCGTCGTCGTCCCCTCCCACCCGCGACCTCATCCTGAGGTGTCAGTCCATCGCAGAGGGACTGACCTCGAAGGAGGGCTCCAGATGCCCCCGAGATCGCTGGATCCCTCCTTCGAGGCCCACGATGTGGGCACCTCGGGATGAGGTCGCGGCTGGAAAGAGCCGGATCACGGCGGGTCTCCCGTCGGTGTCGTGTCCCGTATCGGTCGGATCAAAAGAGGCGCCAGCCCGATGTGGATCTCTCTCGCCCGCCGGCTCGGCGGCCTCCTGGTGGTGCTGTTCCTGGTCGCCACCATGGTGTTCTTCCTCACCCGCCTCGCCCCCGGCGACCCGGCGGCGATCATGCTGGGCGACCAAGCCTCGCCCGAGGACGTCGCGCGGCTGCGCGCCACGTTCGGGCTCGACCGGCCGCTCCTCGTCCAGTTCGTGCTCTGGCTGAAGGAGATCGCCACCGGCAATTTCGGCCGCTCGATCTTCCTGCAGCAGCCGGTGACCACGGTCCTGTGGGACCGGGCCGAGCCGACCTTCTTCCTCGCCCTGTTCTCGGTCTCCATCGCCGCCCTCGTCGGCGTGCCGGCCGGCATCGTCTCGGCGGTGTGGCGGGGGCGGATCGTCGACCAGACGGTGAGCGGGCTGGCCCTGCTCGCCGCCAACGTGCCGAGCTTCTGGCTCGGCCTGATCCTGATCCAGCTCTTCGCCGTGCGCCTCGGCTGGTTCCCGGTGGCCGGCTACGGCGCGCCCGGCGCGAGCCTGGGCGAGCGGCTGGAGCACCTAGTGCTGCCCTCGATCGTCCTCGGCATCGTCAACTCGGCGCTGATCACCCGCTTCACCCGCGCCTCGATGCTCGACGTGCTGTCGAACGACTACGTCCGCACCGCCCGCTCCAAGGGCCTGCCGGAGAGCCGGGTCGTGCTGCGCCACGCCTTCGGGACGGCGCTGGTGCCGATCGTCACCGTGCTCGGCCTCACGGTGGCGCTGCTCATCGGCGGGGCCATCGTCACCGAGACGGTGTTCGGCCTGCCCGGGATCGGCAACCTCGTGGTCTCGGCGGTGCTGCGGCGCGACTATCCCGTCATCCAGGGCGCGCTCGTGATGGTGGCCGGCCTCTACGTCCTCATCAACCTCGCGGTCGACCTGATCTACCGCCTCGTCGATCCCCGGGTGACCGCATGACCAGCCCCGCGACCGTGCAGGGGGCGGCGTTCCGATCCGCCCCCGCGATGCTGTTCCTGCGCCGCCTGTTTCGGCGCAAGCTCGTCCTCGCCGCCGCCCTGGTGCTGCTCGCGATCGTCGTGGTGGCGCTCGCCGCCCCCTGGATCTCGCCGTTCGATCCCGGCGCGATGCGGGTGGTGCGCCGCCTGCGCCCGCCCTCGCCCGAACACTGGCTCGGCACCGACGAACTCGGCCGCGACGTGTTCTCGCGGGTCGTCTACGGCGCCCGGGCCTCTCTGGGGATCGGCTTTTCGGTAGTGCTCGCCTCCTGCCTCACCGGCACCCTGTTCGGGATCCTCGCCGGCTACGACCGTCGGCTCGACGGGCCGATCATGCGGGTGGTCGATGCCCTGATGGCGCTGCCCGACATCCTGCTCGCCATCTTCCTCGTCGCGGTGCTGGGGGCCTCCGCCGGCAACGTCGTGCTGGCGCTCGCCATCGTCTACACGCCGCGGGTGGTGCGGGTGGTGCGGGCCTCGACGCTGGTGGTGCGCGAACTGCCCTTCGTCGAGGCGGCCCGCGCGCTCGGGGTCGGCACGCCCCGCATCCTGACCGTGCACATCCTCCTGAACGTCGCCTCGCCGATCCTGATCCAGGCGACCTTCATCTTCGCCTACGCGGTCCTGGCGGAGGCCGGCCTGTCGTTCCTCGGCGCGGGCGTCCCGCCGGAGATCCCGACCTGGGGCACGATGATCGCGTCGGGCCAGCAATACGCCGACCGGGCCTTCTGGACCGTGCTCTATCCGGGACTGGCCATCGTGCTCTCGGCCCTGTCGCTCCAGATCCTCGGCGACGGCCTGCGCGACATGCTCGACCCGAAGCTGCGCAAGGCGCTGTGAGATGACGCAGGCTCTCCTCTCGATCGAGGACCTGGAGGTCCGCTTCCGGACGGAGGACGGCGAGGTCGCCCCCGTCACCGGCGTCGACCTCCGCGTCGCCCCCGGCGAGACCGTCGCGCTCGTCGGCGAATCCGGCTCCGGCAAGTCGGTGTCGAGCCTCGCCGTGATGGGGCTCCTGCCGCGCCCGGCCGGCCGCGTCGCGCGCGGGCGCATCCTGTACCGGACCAAGGCCGGCGAGACGGTCGACCTCGCTGCGGCCTCGCCCGACCGGGTGCGGCGCCTGCGCGGCGCCGAGATCGCCATGATCTTCCAGGAGCCGATGACGAGCCTCAACCCGGTGCTGACCGCCGGCGAGCAGATCGCCGAATCGGCGCGGCTCCACCTCGGGCTCGACCGGCGGGCCGCCCTGCGCCGCGCCCAGGAGATGCTGGAATTGGTCGAGATTCCGGCCGCGGCCAAGCGCCTGCACGACTATCCGCACCAGATGTCGGGCGGCATGCGCCAGCGGGTGATGATCGCGCTCGCCATGGCGTGCAACCCGCGCCTCCTCATCGCCGATGAGCCGACGACCGCCCTCGACGTGACGATCCAGGCCCAGATCCTGTCGCTGATCGACCGGCTGCGGCGCGAGACCGGGATGGGCGTCCTGTTCATCACCCACAATCTCGGCGTGGTGGCGGAGGTCGCCGACCGGGTGGCGGTGATGTATGCCGGCCGCATCGTCGAGACCGGGCCGGTCGGCGACCTGTTCCGCCATCCGCGCCACCCCTACACGGCGGGGCTGCTCGATTCGCTGCCGGCGCGGGCGACCCGCGGCCCGGACGGGCGCCGGCACGTCCGCTCGATTCCCGGCTCCCTCGGGCAGGCCGCCGCGATCCGCGACGCTTGCGCCTTCTCGCCCCGCTGCGACAGGGTGCGGGAGGAATGCCGCACCACGCCGCCGCCGCTCGAGGCGATTGCCCCCGGGCGCGCCGCCCGCTGCTTGTTCTGGAGGGAGATGTGAGCCGTTCGACCGCTCCGATCGACCCGATTCTCGCGGTGCAGGGTCTCACCAAGCGCTTCGGCCGCCCGCCGGCCCAGGTCCGGGCGGTGGAGGACGTGAGCTTCACGGTCGCCCCCGGCGAGGTCGTCGGGCTGGTCGGCGAATCGGGCTCGGGCAAGTCGACGATCGGGCGGCTGGCGCTCCGCCTGGTCGATCCGACCGGCGGCACGATCCGCTTCGAGGGCGAGGACGTCTCGGCCCTGCCCGAGCGGCGCCTGAAGCCCCTGCGGCGCCGGGCGCAGATGATCTTCCAGGACCCCTATGCCAGCCTCAACCCGCGGCTGCGGGTCTCCGGCATCCTGGGCGAGGCGCTCGATGCCCACGGCCTCGCCCGGGGCCGGCGCCGGGAGCGCATGGCTGAGCTCCTCGACCTCGTCGGCCTGCCCCCCGAGCATCTCGACCGCTTCCCGCACGAGTTCTCCGGTGGCCAGCGCCAGCGCATCGGCATCGCCCGGGCGCTCGCCGTCGAGCCGAGGCTGATCGTCGCCGACGAGCCGGTCTCGGCCCTCGACGTCTCGGTGCAGGCGCAGGTGCTCAACCTGCTCCAGGACCTCAGGGCCCGGCTCGGGCTGGCGATGCTGTTCATCTCGCACGACCTCGACGTGGTCGAACTCCTCTGCGACCGGGTGGTGGTGCTCTATCTCGGCCGGGTCATGGAGATCGGGCCGACCGCCGAGGTGGTCGCGCGTCCGCGCCACCCCTACACGCGGGCGCTGCTCGCCGCCTCGCCGAAGGCCGATCCCGATGCGCCGCGCATCGCGCGCCTCCTCACGGGCGACATCCCGAGCCCGCTCGCGCCGCCGTCGGGCTGCGTCTTCCGCACCCGCTGCCCGCTCGCCGTCGAGGCCTGCGCGCAAGCCGTGCCGCCGATGCGCGAGGCCGGGGACGGGCACCGGTTCGCCTGCCTGCGCGACGCCTCCGAGATGCGGGAGGCGGCCTGATGGCGGAGGGTGCGGACGCCGGGTCGTCCTCCGACCTGCTGCGCAACCTGCGCGACACGCTCGCGAGCCTGCCCGAGACGCAGGCCCGGATCGCCCGGATGATCGTCGCCGACCCCGCCTGGGTGGTCCAGACCGGGGTCGAGCTCCTGGCCGAGCGGGCCGGGGTGAGCGCGCCGACCATCGTGCGCTTCGCCCGCGCGGTCGGCTGCGAGGGCGTGCGCGACATGAAGCTGAAGCTCGCCGGCTCGCTGGCGCTCGGCACCCCCTACGTCCACCGCAGCGTCCGGCCGACCGACGCCCCCGGCGAGGTGGTGCGCAACGTCGTCGGCAGCGTGACCTCAATGCTGGCCGAGTGGCAGTCGAGCATCGATCCCGACCGGATCGAGGCGGCGGTGGCGGCGATCCGCGCGGCCGGGCGCGTCGACACCGCCGGCACCGGCGCGACCTCGCACTTCCTCGCCCACGACCTCCACGCCCGCCTGTTCCGTCTCGGCATCCCGTCGAACTCGTTCTCCGACGCGCATCTCCAGCTCACCGCGGCGTCCTGCCTGGGCGAAGGCGACGTGCTGGTGGCGATCTCCTTCGTCGGGCGGATGCCGGCGCTCCTGCGCACCGTCGCGGTCGCCTGCCGGGCCGGGGCCACGGTGGTGGCCATCACCCGCACCGGCACGCCGCTCGCCCGCGCCGCCGACATCCTTCTGGCCGTCGACGTGCCGGGGGACGCGACGATGCGGGTCGGGACCGACGCCACCATCGCGCAGATCATCGTGATCGAGATCCTGAGCGTGCGGCTCGGCCTCGCCCTCGGCGACGGGGCGGCGCCCCGCCTCGCGGCCATCCACGACCTCCTCCAGAGCGAGCAGCTCGACGGCGACGACGCGCCGGACCCCGCCCGGGAATGAGGCGCCGGCGCCCCGGCGCCCTCACGGATGGCGGCGCCAGCCCGGATCCGCGCGCTTCCTGCGCGCGATCGTCATCAGCTCGCCGCGCACCCGCTCCGTCGCGGCGAAGGGGATGTCGAAGTCGAGGCTGTGACCGATCAGGCCGTGGACGTACGGGTCGTCCGGATCGTCGACGCCGCTGTCGATGAAATCGAGCACCCAGGCGTGGATCGCGTCATGGTCGGCGGGATCGGGATCGTCCTGGACGACGAACCCGCCGAGGTCCCTCCACTCGCGCTCCAGGAAGGCCCTGTCCCGTTCGGTGATCGGCGTCATCGACCGGGCGCTCCGGCGGTCGAACGCGCGTCTTCCTCCAGCATCGCCCGCAGCAGGTCCCCCCGGGCGAGGCCGCGCTCGACCGCGATCCGGTCGACGAGGCGCCGGGCCCGCCGGGCCGGGGACCGGTCCGCCGACAGGAAGACGTCGAGGTCCCGGCCCAGGCGATAACCGACGGCGCCGCTGCCGAGGGCGACGGCGACCAGGATCCCGAGCTTGAGGCCGATCGAGCCCATCGCGAGAAGCGCCGTCATGGCCGGGGCTCGCGTCCCGACAGCTCCGCGATCAGCGCGCGGACCCGCGCCTCCTGGGTCCCGAGACGCGCCCGCGCCTCGTCCTGCGTCGTGCCGAGCCTGGCGAGCGCGTCCTCCTGGGTTCCCATCTGGGCGAGGTAGCGCCGGGCGAGCTCGCTGTCCTTCGGGACGACGCCGAGGTTGCCGCGGATGCGCTCCTGCTCGGTCGCGATCGTCGCGATGCGCTCGCCGATCTCGGCGATCTCGCGCGTCGCCGCCTGGCTGTCGGCGCGGGCCCGGGACAGGGCCTTGAGGCCGTTCGCCAGGGCCGGGTCGTCGGCCAGCGCGCTCCAGCTCACCAGCATCCCGGCCTCGGCCTCGGCGAGGGCGTAGGTGTCGGTCTGGACGCGCTCCAGCACCGCCCGGGCCTCGGCCGTGCCCGCGGCGGCCACATCGAGCGTCAGCCGGTAGGCGGCCGCGGTCTCGCCGTCGCGCGCCGGGGACGAGAAGGTCCAGCCGTCGCGGCGCGGATGCTCGATGACGACGGTGCGCGCCGCGTCGGGCGCGCCCTTCACGGTGTAGACCGTCTCCTCGCGGGTGCGCGCGGTCGCCCGCAGCGCGCCGTCGACGACCGCGATCCGGGTCAGCACGTCGGCGGGCTTCGCTTCGGCCCGGACGGCGACCTTGCGGTCGGCCGCGAAGGCGGCGAAGCGTTGCTCGCCGGCCGGCGTCACGGGCAGCCGCGCATCGCCGACATAGCCGAGCGCGCGATCGTAGACGGTGAGGATGCCCGGCGGCAGCGTCGTGCCGGTGCCGTTGCGCAGCATCAGGGCGGCGACCGGGTGGAGGCCCTGCCCGGGTTTCCACAGCGCGATCCGCGCCGCCTCGATCTCGGTGTCGAGGATCGGCACCGACAGCGTGCGGCCGACCCCGAGATCGACCGGGTGGGGCAGCCGGAACGTCGCCACCACGTCGCCCTCCGTGGGCTGCGCCGCCACCGCCGCCGGGGCGGCCTCGTAGCGGGCGTCGGCAGACCGCCTCATGCGCTCCATCGGCGCCGGCATCGGCGGGGCTGCCGGACGTGCGGCGAGCGTGCCGGCATCGAGGTCGGGCAGGCCGAGATCCTCGACCGGCACCGGCGCGTCCGCGCGCCGGCGCCAGGTGCGCCGGTGCAGGCGCGGCTGCAGCGTCACCGGCGCACCGGACGACAGGGTGACGTCCACCCCCTTCCAGTCCTCGCCGAGCGCGTTCTCGATGATCGCCCAGGCCTGCAGGTTCGCCCGGCCGTCGCCGTGATCGACGATGCGGTAGCTGGTCTTCCAGACCGGGGCGGCGACCACGTAGGTCAGGCGCACCTCGCGCGCGCCGGTGCCCGACAGGGCGATCTCCACCCGCCGCGCCCCGCTCGCCTTGGCCCGGCCGGCCACGTCGACGACCTCGGCGATCCGCGCGGCCATCGCGGGGTCGCGGATCGTCACCGTCAGGCCGTCGTCGACCCGCACCGATTCGAGGGCGCCGGACCCGGTCAGGAGCGACAGGACCCTCACCGTCCCGGTCTCGGCGCCGGCTTCGCGCTCGGACAGACCGAGCACCCGGCCCTCGAGCACCCGCCCGCCGCTCTCGACCCGGACCTCGACGCCCTGGAGCTTGCCGGCGAGCTGGGCGGAGGACGAGAGGTCGTCCGCCGTGAAGGGCACGCCGCGCAGGACCTCCTCGACCTGGTCCTCGCCGTCGAGCCGCATCGCGCCCACCCTGCCGCCCGGATCCCGCACCACGAGGCTCTTGAGGATGTCGTCGATCTGGTCGGCCCTGACGTCGAGGGCGATCGTGGCGTCGCCGTCCACGCTACCGGCGAGGGTGACCTCGGCGAGCCCGCCGCTCGAGAGCGTGACCTCGCGGACGAGGCCCGAGGCCGCCATCAGGGGCGGCGCCGCGGCGATCATGAGCAGGAGCGTGCCGGCCAGCAGCAGCTGATGTGTCACGGAAAATCCTCCTTCTGGTCGGTCGGGGCGGGCCGCCGCTTGCCAACGAGAATGGCGGCGCATCGGGGCATCTGTCGGGCGGAAGGGCGATCCTCAGCGGGCCGGCGCCGCCGCGGGCTCGACGAAGAAGTAGGTGCCGTCGACCGAGCCGTTGAGCCCGCAGTAATCCGCCGTTCCCTCCGCCTCGCCCTTCCCCGGAACGCTCCCGAGCTTGAGCGTCTCGCCGTCGCGGGCAAGCGTGAGGGCGGATCCGTCCTCCCCCAGGGAGACGGTGAGAAGAGCGCCCGTGGCCGTCGCCGTGCCCTTGCCTTTCCCCTTGCCCTGCGCCCCGCAGGTCCAGCGGGCGGTGATCGGCTCGTTGGCGTCGACCTTGACGGCGAACTCGCCCCCGGGCCCCGGCGTGACCGTCGCGGTGCCGAAGAGGTTGCTCCAGGTCCCGGCGAGGCGTCCCGGCGGCGGGACGCGCAGGTTGCGCAGGAAGGCGATACGGTCCTCGATCTCGCCGAGCAGCAGGGCGGCCGGGTCCTTGTCGCCGGTGGAGAAGACGCGCTCGCGCGCGGCGAGGAAGCGCTTCTCGTCCACGAGGAGCAGCGCCGCCGCCTCGGGCGCCAGGGTCCGGCGGGCCTCCTGGTAGGCGGCCGACAGGGCGGCGTCGGCCCTGGCCAGCGACGGGCTGGCGCAGATCGTCCGCTCGACCCGCGAGGCGGCCTTCGCGCACTCGAAGGACGGCGGCGCGGCCAGGGCCGGGAATGCCGCGAGGATCGCCCCGGCGAGAAGGATCCGCGGGGCGATCGTCCTGTCCAGCGCCTGCATGGTCGTCCGGTCTCCGTGAGGGTGAAGTGGGATGGATCGCCCCCGCCGCGTCGCCCGGGGCCCGGCTCGCGTCAGAGCCAGCGGGCGGCGGCCCAGACGCACACGGCCAGGATCAGGCCGTACTTCGCCGTCTCCAGCGCGATCGCGATTAGGAGAGGCCCGGCGGGCATGTGCGATTTGTCCGTGATGACGAGGCGCGCCATGAGGCCGATCCAGGTGGTGACCAGGACGACGCAGATCGCGGTGAGCACGATCGTCTTGGTATCCGTCGGGATCATCGCAACGAGGCTCCGGGATGCGTCAGAGCTGGCGCTGGGCCGGCGGGCGCGGGGGACGGGCGGGGGCGACCTCCTGCGGGACCTCCTGGCGGGCCGGCGGCGCGGAATCGGGCGTGGAGGACGCGCTGGCCTTCGGGAGCGGGACGGCGGGCGCCGGCCGGCTTCCGGGCGTCGCATCGCGGGCCGCCTCGCGCAGGAAATCCTCGGCGGTCGCCGCCCGACCCTCCGGGACGCGGACCGTGCCCTGCGCGGGGGCGACGCCCGGGGCGGGGGCCGCCCGCGCCGTCGCGGCGTCCTGCCCGGTGTCGCGCCGCGCCGGGGCTTGCGACACCGCGGGGGCTTCTCGCGGGACCTCGCGGCGCGCGGGCGCCGGCACCGTGATCCGGAACAGGTAGGAAACCGTCGTCCCGTCGCCGAAGGTCACGTCGACCGACAGCGTGTCGAGGCCGGAGAAATCCGGGCGCGGCGTGTAGTACAGCGCCATCGCGTCCTTCCTCGCCGCCTCGCAGCCGTCGGCGCTGCGTGCCGAGCGGCCGTCGTCGCCGACGATCGAGCCGAGGATCCGGTTTTCCCGCCGCTGCTCCAGGCGGCCGCCGCGCGGGGGAGCGACGAGCTCGACCAGGGCGGCCTGCGAGCGGCAACCCTGCGTCGCGAAGTAGTGGCTGAAGGCGTCGAGGAAGGTCCGCTCGCCCGGGCGCGCGGTCTTGTCCTGTGTCTCGGCGAGCGCCGGGAGCCCGGCCCCCAAGAGGCCGAGGCCGGCGAGCGCCGCGAGCGTGCGGGTGCGATGCGTCCGGGTGCGATGTTGCATGGTGACCTCCGCCGATCGGAACGGGACGGGATTGCGCGCGGGCCGCTCAGCCGGGGCTCGAGCGCGTCAGGACCGGCCGGCTGCCGTCGGTGCGAAAGCGGGCCGAGTAGGGCGTGTTGGCGCTCTGCGCCGTGCAGGTGACGACGACGGGGCCGCCCATCGGGTTCGGCATCTCGCAGACGCCCTTGGCCTTCACGAGGTGGCTCCGGCCGGCCTCCGAGTAGCGCAGCTGGTCGATCGGCTGGCGCAGGGTGCCGTTCTCGACCCAGCCCTTGGCCGAGGCCAGGAACATGACGGTGCGGGCATCCCCCGTGCCGAAGGTGAACATCGCCTGGGCCGAGCCGGCGGTGGATTCGTTGCTCGCCGTCGGCGCGCAGGCCGCGCCCATGTCCTCGCCGTCGATCACCAGCGCCTCGCAGCGGCCCCGGAAGGTCAGCGTCAGCACCGTGCCGGGCGCGGGCGCCTCCGTCCCGGCGGCGTCGCGGGCGGGAGAGGGAGAGGGCGAGGGAGGCGGCGAGGCGGGCGGCGCGGCGCCCCCGGCGCTCCGCTTCCAGTCGCCGCGGGATTGCCCCGCCTGCCAGACGCAGAAGCGCGTCTGGGCATTCTCCCAGCACGGGCCGTTCTGCGTGGCCGGGCCGAGGGCGAAGGTCGGATCCATGTCCTGGTATTGCTCGTTCCAGAACACCCAGGCCCGGCCGGGCTCCTGGCCCTTGCGGTCGAGCCGCGCGAGGATGTCGGGCTTGCCGCTCACCCGCGCCCGCACCGCGAACCCGCCCTGGCCGCCCTCCGGGACGAGCATGCAGAACCCGTCGAGGCGGACCTTGCCCTCGACCTCGAGGTAGCAGTCGGCCGGGCGCAGGCGGGCGGGTTGGGGGCCGGCCGGCTGCGGCGCGGCGGGTTGCGCCGCACCCGGGCCGGCGAAGCCGGGGCGGCCCTCGCCGATCTTCCAGGCGCAGGCCCGGATGCGCTCGCCGCGCCAGCAGGCGCCCTGGGCGGTGACGACCTCGGAGGGCCCGTCCTCCGGGTCGCCGCCCGGCGACTGGTTCCAGGTCGCCATGCCGCCCCCGGGCCCCGACACCGTGACGACGGCCCCGTAACGCGCGGACGCGACGTCGGGGCTGCCGAGGCGAAAGCCCCCGACCCCGTAGCGCACCGGGTCGGTGATGAACTCGCACAGGCCGTCGGCCAGGACCTTGCCGTCGGCCTCGACGTAGCAGTCGACCTTGCGGGTCTTCGTCGGCGTCTGCGCCTGCGCGGCCGGCGGCGCCGGGAGCCCTGCGAGGAAGCCCGCGAGCACGACGCCCGCGAGGAAGCCGGGGAGGCGCCGGGACCGCACCCGGCCGGATCGAGGGTCGAGAGCCACTCCGGTCTCCTATGGGTTGCCGAGGAGGTCGCCGGCCGCCTGGAGGGTGCGGTCGTTGCGCTGGTCGACGATGCGGCCGCGATAGAGCTTGCGGGCCGCCAGACGCTGCTGCAGGGCGGCCCAGTAGCCGGCGCCCCACTTGTCGTTCTCGAGGTTCGGCAGGATGTCCTTGGCCTTGAGCTCGAGGGCGCGGACGGTCATGTCCGCCGCCTTGGCCGGGTCGCGCGGGAGGTCGGCGCCGCCGATGTCGTACAGGAAGGCCGCCGCGACCGCGGCCGGGCCGAACTCCTTCTCCCGGGCGAGGCGTTCGAGGTACCGGCTGGCCAGGCGCCCGTCCGGGGCGACCTGCCCGGCATTCTTGTTCATCGGCGAGACCAGGCTCGCGTAGAGGAACTGGGCGACCGCGAACCCCTTCTCGGCGAAGTCGCGCAGCGTCGCGGCGTCGGCGGCGTTCGTGGGCGCGCTCTTGTACAGGGCCGTCAACGCGTCGACGCTCGGGGCGGGCTCCGAGGCGGGCGGCGCCGGGTTCTTGCCCTCGCCCCCGGCGGCTCCGCCCGGGGGAGCCGCGCCGCCTGCCGGGGCGCTGCCGCCCGCCGGCGCGGCCTTGCCGGACAGGGCCCGGACCGCCGCGATCGTCTGCGGCGAGGCCGTGCCGTCGATCGGCCCGGCATAGAAGCCGCGGCGCGTCAGGTTGCGCTGGATCGCCGAGACGAGGTCGGGCGGCCGACGGCCCAGCCCGTCGGTGAGGTCGGTCGCCGCCGCCCGCACCCCGGCCGCCACCGTCTCCATGTAGGTGTCGGCGGCCTTCTGGGGATCGCGCGGGACGCCGCTCTCGGGCGTGACGTAGCAGCCGGCGAGCCGGTAGAGCGCCGGCCAGAACCCGGCGTAGCCGGCCCGGGCCACGGCCGGGTTGGCGTGGAGCGCGAGCCCGTAGCGGCAGCCGCGCTTCGCGTCGTAATGCCCGTGGGCCGGGTCGAGCAGCAATTCGGTCATGCCGCGCTGGGCGCCCGGATAGCCGAGATCCGCCGTCCGCTGGTAGTAGCCCAGCGCCTTGTCGACGTCGGGCTTGACCGGGCTCTTCGGGTAGACCGACGCCATGTCGGGATCGTGGAGCACGCCCATGAAGGAGCGGGCGGCGATCTCGCCCGCCTCGGCCGCCGCCTTCAGCTTGTCGAACGCCGCCTTGTCGCCGTCCTTCCCGGCCTTCTCGAGGAGATCGGCGTAGAGCTTCTCGCTCTCCTTGCTGTCGGCCGGCTTGCCCCATTCGGCGCCGGTTCCCACCAGGGCGAGCGCGAGGCCGGCGGCGAGCGCCACCGCGGCCTGAGGCAGGACGAGCCAGGCGAGGCGATAGCGCGCGTGCCCGTACCACAGCACCGCATGGGCACCGAGCCGGTCGACGCCGCTCACGGCGATGGCTCTGGCTGAGGCCTCGGTCATGACTTGGCTTTCATGTAGGCGAGCAGGGCCGTGACGACGCTGGCATTGCGCTTGTTCTCGACCGGCAGGGTGTAGAAGCCGCGGGCCGTCAGCTCGGCCTGGATCGCCCCCCAGAACGGGCCGCTGAAATTGCCCGCCTCGGGATAGAGCAGCCAGAACGTGGCCTGGTCGTCCTTGAGGTCGATCGCCCGCATGATGAGCGCGGCGGCCTTCTTCGGATCCTTGGCGACGTTGCCCCAGCCCGAATCGTAGATCGCCGCGGCCTCGCCCGCCGACTTGCCGTGGCCGGCGGCGGCGGCCCGCTCGTAGTAGGAGACGGCGCGCTGCGCGTCCGGCGCGAAGGACTGCCCCTTGTTCAGGACCGGGTTGAACAGCTGCCCGCAGGCCGCGAGCGCGTCGACGTCGCCGGCCTCGGCCCGCATCGTGAGGCGCTCCCGCGCCCGGGCGTCGGTCCAGGCCGCCCGGATCAGCGCGGTCATCTCCGGGGCCGGCTCCTTCGCCTCGGCCTTGCGCGGCTCGGGCCGCGGGGTCGCCACGGTGTCGGCGATCCCCGCCGAGACCTGGAGGGCGGTGACGAGGGCGGGGTTCGCCTTGCCGTCCACCGGGCCGACATAGCGCCCGGTCTTGGCGTAGTGCCGCTGCAGGCCCGCGATCAGGGCCGGGTCCTGCAGGCCGAGATTGCTGATGAAGGCGGTCATCGTCGGGGCGTGCCTGCGCCACAGCACGCCGGTGACGAGTTCGCCGGCCCGGATCGGATCCTGCTTCAGTCCGCTCCCGGGCCGGACGTAGCAATGGGCGAGCTTGACCGCGAGCGCCTCCTCGCCGGTGATCGTCTTATCCAGGGTCTCGGGGGCGTCGATCCAGGCCTGGGCGAGGCGGCAGCCGCGCCGGAGGTCGCCGTTCGGGTTGCCCGGGTCGAGCAGCACGTCGGCGAGCCGCGTCATCGCCAGCAGGTCGCCCGCGGCGGCCCCGGGCCCGTAGAGCGCGGCGGCCCGGGAGAAGTCGTTGGGCGTGGTCTTCTTCGGGAGAAGCCCGGCGACCAGCGGGTCGTAGAGCGTCCCGAGCCGGGTCGAGGCGTCGATCTGGCCGCGTGTCGCGAGCGCGGTCAGCTCGTCGAGGGCCTTGCGGTCGCCCTGCTTGCCGGCCCGGTCGCGCAAGGACGAGATCTCGGCGACCCGCGCCTTCGAGGCGGTGGCCGGCCGCCCCCATTCCCCGCCCGCGGCGACGGCCAGGCACAGGCCCGCCACCGCCACGGTCGCCGCCTGCGGCAGGGCGAACCAGGCCAGCCTGTAGCCGGCCTCGCCGTACCAGAGCCGGCCATGCGCGGCGGCGAGCGACCGCCCGCGTCCCGATCCCGTGCGATCCATGGTGCGATCCGAGGTTCGATTCACGGGCTCAGGCCGCGGCACCGAGGGCCCGCTCGACGTCGGCGAGCTCGAACTGGCCGTGATCGCCGAGCGGGTCGGCGGCGAGCCGCAGGGCCTGGGCCTCGCGCAACCGCTCGAGCAGGGTCCGCATCTCGCGGGCATTGGCCCAGTCGTGGCGGCGGGCGCGGGCCTCGATCCACGGGATCAGCAGCTTCTCGAAGCGCGGCGGCAGCCGGAAGGACTGGCGCGCCGCCATCAGGCGCAGGATCTCGACGAGGTCGTAGGGGTCGTAAGGCGGGAATTCGACGGTGCGGGTGAAGCGGCCGGCGAGCCCCGGATTGGTGTCGATGAACCGGGCCATGTCGTCGGTATAGCCGGCGACGATCACGACGATCCGGTCGCGGTTGTCCTCCATGAATTTCAGGAGGGTATCGATCGCCTCCTTGCCGAAGTCGTTGGCCCCGCCGCCGGCGAGCGTGTAGGCCTCGTCGATGAACAGGATGCCGTCGAGGGCTTCCTTGCAGCGCTCGAGCGTCCGCGCCGCGGTCTGGCCGACATAGCCCGCCACGAGACCCGCCCGGTCGACCTCGACGACGTGGCCCTTGCGCAGCACCCCGAGCGTCCGGAAGATGTCGCCCATGATCCGGGCGACCTCGGTCTTGCCGACGCCCGGGGGGCCGGTGAACACCATGTGCTGGCTCACCGCGCCGACCTCGACGCCCTCGGCGCGCCGTTTGGCGTCGACCATCACCCGCGCCACCACGGTCTTCACCTGTTGCTTGACCGGGGCAAGCCCGATCATCGCGTCGAGGCGGGCGATGACCTTGCGGGCCTCGTCGAGGTCGATGGCGCCGCCGGTCGGCCGGCCGAGCGCCGCGGCGATGTCGGAAGGCTCGATGCGGCCGATGTCGCCGCCCGGCTGCGCGGCGAGCCGCAGGGCTTGCGCCTGGCGGGCCTTCTCCAGGACGGTGCGCATCTCGCGGGCATTGGCCCAGTCCTCGGCGCGGGAGCGGGCGGCGACGTAAGACGCCAGATCGCGCTCGAACCCGTCGGGCAGGACGAAGCCCTGGGCCTTCGCCATGCGCCGGAGGATCTCGGCGAGGTCGGGCGCGCCGTAGGGCGGGAACTCGATCGTCTTGGTGAAGCGGCTCGCGAGCCCCGGATTGGTGTCGACGAACCGCCGCATGTCGTTGGTGTAGCCGGCGACGATCACGATGATCCGGTCGCGGTTGTCCTCCATGAACTTCAGCAGCGTGTCGATCGCCTCCTTGCCGAAGTCGCCGCCCCCGCTGCCGCCGGCGAGCGTGTAGGCCTCGTCGATGAACAGGATGCCGTCGAGCGCTTCCCGGCAGCGCTCCAGGGTCTTGATCGCGGTCTGGCCGGCATAGCCCGCCACCAGGCCTGCCCGGTCGACCTCGACGACGTGGCCCTTGCGCAGCACCCTGAGCGCCTTGAACACGTGGCCGAGGATGCGGGCGACCTCGGTCTTGCCGACGCCGGGGGGCCCGGTGAACACCATGTGCTGGCTCATCGCGGCGACCGGCAGGTTCTGGGCGCGGCGCTGCTGCTCGACCTGCATCCGGGCGATGACGCCCTTCACCTCGAGCTTGACCGGTTCGAGGCCGACCATGCCCTCCAGCGTCGCCAGTGCGGTGGCCAGCCTATCGCGCTTCTCGGCGGCCGCACCGTCGTCCTCGAACCGGATCGGCCGGATCCGGCGGGCGGCGCGGGACGCGGCCATCGTGCGCCGCATCCCCTCGATCCGCGCCGGGATGTAGCTCGCCGCCAGCAGGCAAAGGACGAGGCCGCCAAGGATCAGGCCGTTGCGGAGCGTCGCCCCGGGCGAGGCGGCAAGCCCCCCGAGGAGGTCGGGCCGCAGGGCAAGCAGCGCGCCCGTCGCGCCCAGCACGATGACGAGGAAGACGGCCGCGGGATGCTTGTCGAGGCGTTCCATGGGGTGTCGCGGACCTTCGAGGGGGCGGGCCGATCGCCCGCGCGGCCATGCCCTCGCGGGCGGCGCGCGGATCTCGGGCGGGCGGGGCTGCGTGGCGTGATCAGGCGTCCTCGCCGGCCGCCCGGAGCAGGTCGACGATCTCGATGCGGCGGTGGTCGCCGCCCTCGCGGGCGGCCCGGGCGGCCTGCGCCTCGCGGGCCTTCTCCAGCAGGGTGCGCATCTCGCGGGCGTTCGACCAGTCGTCGGCCCGGGCGCGCTGGGCGAGCCAGGGCGTGAGGCGCGCCTCGAACCCGTCCGGCAGGGTGAATTGCTGGCGCGCCGCCATCCGGCGCAGGATCTCGCAGAGGTCCTTCGGGCTGTAGGGCGGGAACTCGATCGTCTTGGTGAAGCGGCCGGCGAGCCCCGGATTGGTGTCGACGAACCGGCGCATGTCGTTGGTGTAGCCGGCGACGATCACGATGATCCGGTCGCGGTTGTCCTCCATGAACTTCAGGAGCGTGTCGATCGCCTCCTTGCCGAAGTCGTTGCCCCCGCTGCCGCCGGCGAGCGTGTAGGCCTCGTCGATGAACAGGATGCCGTCGAGCGCCTCGCGGCACTTCTCCAGGGTCTTGGCGGCGGTCTGGCCGACATAGCCCGCCACCAGCCCGGCCCGGTCGACCTCGACGAGGTGGCCGCGGCGCAGGACCTCGAGGGAGCGAAAGATCTCGCCGATCGCCCTCGCGACCTCGGTCTTGCCGACGCCGGGGGGGCCGGTGAAGATCATGTGCTGGCTGATCGCGGCGACCGGCAGCCCCTCGGCGCGCCGCCGCTGCTCCAGTTCGAGCCGGGCGATGAGCGCGTTCACCTCGCGCTTGACCGGCGCGAGCCCGACCATGTCCTCGAGCGTCGCGATCACGGCCTCGGGGGAGCGGGCCTCGACGACCCGGCGCGGGGCGAGGATCAGGCGCGGCAGGCCGAGGAGGCCGGCCGGCGGCTGGCCGAGCGCCGCCTCCGCGCGCCGGGCCGCGAGCGTGGTGACGAAGAGCCCGAGGGCCGCCATGACGGCGACCGCGACGCCGATGGCGGCGCGCCAGCGCAGCTCGGTCGAGGCCGCGTTCCACCACGCGGCGGGGCCGTACTCGGTGCTGAGCAGGAGCGGCGTCAGGACCGCGACGACGAGCCCCGAGACGACGAACGGAACGATGGCCGATTTCGACACCGGTCAGGCTCCGCAGGGCTTGCTGGTGTCCCAGATCACCGGGATGCGCTTGACCGCCTCGGTGGTGTCGACGGTGAGGCCCGGGCTGAGCTGGACGAACACGTCCTTGGCTGCGCCCTCGATCACAATCTCGCCCTTGCCGGCCTCGTAGGGGCCGGGGAACGGCACCGCGACGACGATCGGCCCGTCCGCGACCGTGAAGGCCGGCGACAGGTAGTTGCCGGCCCGGATCCGCACCATGCCGCCGCCCTTCGGCGTCGTCCTCGACAGGCGCATGCTGGCGAGCGGCGCCCGGCAGGCCTTCGCCTCCTCGACGACCTTGTCCTTCTCCTCCGGCGCGACCGTCCCGCTCGCCTTGTCGATGTCGCTCGCCTTCACCAGGGTCAGGGCCGGCCGCTCGACGGTGCCGGTCTTCTCGGCCCCGCCGAGGAGCAGCGTCCCGGCGACGACGCCCGCCGCCACCACGCCGCCCAACGCCGCGATCACGCCGGGCGAGACCGCCGATCTGGGCGGAGCGGCGGCTGGCGGCGGCACCGCCGCGCCGGGATTTCCGGCGCGCGCCTCTGTTTGGCGCTCAAGAATTGCGCGCTCGTTATCCGACATTCGCCGCACCCCCGAAAACCGTCATCGTAATTGCGACGTAGCCCCGGCGCTTCCGGCCGATGGAGCCACGACGATCAGATTGAAATTGTTCGAAAGGCGGGTCCGATGTCCTATCGCGACCCTGTGAGAGGTTTCTAGACAGGCCCCGAAAACCGGTCTACTAGTGCATATGTCCTATGAGGCATCGGACGACCCTTGGGGTACGTGCCTTTGCGACGGGCGCCCGGCCTGCAGGCTCGCAGGCCCGGCCCGGCACCGTGGAGGGCGGCTCGCATGAAGGTTTCGGAGCCGGAATGACCGTCCGCAGGATCGAGACCGTCATCGTCGCTGACGACCACCCGCTGTTCCGCCAGGGGATGCGCCACATCGCCGAGCGGCTCTACCCGCAGGCGCGGGTGCGGGAGGCCGACACGATGGACGAGGTCCTGGACCTCGCCCGGGCCGACCCGCCGCAGGCGGTCTTCCTCGACCTGCTGTTTCCCGGCCTCGACCCGCAACGGTCGATCCGCGCGCTGCGCGGGGAATTCCCGAAGACCTCGATCGTCGTCGTGTCGATGATCGAGGACGAAGCCCTGATCCGCACCGTCATGGAGGAGGGGGCCGACGGCTTCATCGCCAAGTCGCTGCCCGCCGCGGAGATCGCCCGGGCGATCACGGCGGTGCGCGACGGCGAGTTCGTCATCCGGCGCAACCCGCGCACCGACCTCGTGGTGAGCCAGCCCGGCCTGCCGCCGCTGACGCAGCGCCAGCGCGACGTCCTGCGCCTCGTCGCCCAGGGGCGGACCAACAAGGAGATCGCCCGCGAGCTCGACATCTCGCCCTTCACCGTCCGCATCCACGTCTCGGCGCTCCTGCGCGCCCTCGACGTCACCTCCCGGGCCGCCGCCGCCGCCAAGGCGGCCCATGCCGGGCTCGGGGGATTGATCGGGGCGTGATCCGGGGACGGGGCGGATCGTACAGGTGTCCTAATGTCGGACCGGCAGGGCCTGTGGCAGAGATCACGCCCGGAACGAGACGCCGACGGACGACGGGACGATCCGGTGGAACCATGACGGAATCGGGCGAGATCTACCGGACTTCCCTCCTTGCCCGGATGACGACCCTGCTGGCCGTGTCGGGCCTGCTCGCGATGCAGGGAGGTCCGGCCAGGGCCGATCCCGACGTGGTGCTGCCCTCGGTCGCCAGGGTGATGCGGGCGGTCTGCGGGCACGCGGTCGAGGAGGAGGCCCGCACCTGCCGGATGAAGGACGGCCGCATCGCCGAGTACTGGTACGGGGCGATGTTCGCGGCCGACCAGGGCTGGGCGGTCGGGTTCGCGACCCTGCCGGCCCCGGACCAGGATCCGCAGGCGCCCGATGCCCGCACCGTGATCGCCGCGACCTTCGCCCAGACGCAGACGGAGGGCCGGATCGGCTGGGTCTTCAAGAACGTCCAGACGCTGCCCGGGCGGATCGGGACCGGCAACCGCAACGGCGACGCCCCGCAGGTCGACGACTCCCTCGGCCCGGTCTTCAGGCCGCTGCCCGGCGGGCGGCTGGTGATGGGCCTGCGCACCACCGCCTTCGGCAATCAGGGGTCGCAGAGCTTCGCGTTCCTCGTCCTGCGCTTCACCCCGGCGCCCCTGCAATGGCGCCAGTCGGGCGGCCTGCCGGCGGGCTCCGACGACACCGCCGGCTGCGGGGCGCCGGAGGACGGCCCGTGCAACCTCGGCGCCAGCACGGGCCGCCTCGAGATCCTGGCCGGGGCGGCGGACCGGGATTCCGGCGCGCCCCCCGCCTGGCCGCCGCTGCGGGTGACCCTGACCGGGACGGTGCCGGGCCCGGACGGCAGGGTGCGGCCCGCCACCGCCCGGGACGCGCGCACCTACCGCTTCGACGAGGCGGCGGGCGTCTATCGATGAGGGCGGATCCCGCCGTCGCCGCCGGATCGGCCGGCGCGCGCCTCCGGCCCCGCGCGAGCGGGCGATGAGCCGGCTTGCCCGCGCGCCGAGCGAGAATGCCGGCAACGAGAAGGCGCAGACCCTCACGCGCCTCGTCATCATCGGCTGCATGTGCCTCTACGTGCTGCCCCAGGCGCTCGGCGGAATCGGCCCGCCGGACCTGCGGGTGGTCGCCGCCCTGGTCTCGGCGCACTGGCTCGTGACGCTCGCGCTCTACGTCTGGATCTCGCGGCATCCGAGCGACAGCGTCGCGCGGCGCGGCCTCGCCTTCGCCCTCGACATCGCCGGGATCACCTACACGATGGCGATCGGCGGGGCGCCGTTCCTGCCGCTCTACGCCATCGTGCTCAGGATGATCGTCGGCAACGGCCTGCGCTACGGCGCGACCTCGCTCAAGGTCTCGACGCTCGCCGCCCTGGCGTCGATCGCCGTCACGACCTGCGCCAGCCCCTACTGGCGCGACAACCCGTTCCTGGTCGTGACGCTCGTCCTGACCACGCTCATCGTACCGACCTACATCTACGGCCTGCTCGAGCGCCTGCGCGAGGCCTATGCCCGCGAGCAGGAGGCGAGCCTGTCGAAGTCGCGCTTCCTCGCCCAGGCGAGCCACGACCTGCGCCAGCCGATCCACGCCATCAGCCTGTTCACCGCCTGCCTGCGCGACGGACGGCTCGGGCCCGACGAGGTGCGGATGGTCGACAACATCGACCGCTCGCTCCAGAGCGTGTCGCGGCTGTTCAAGTCGCTCCTCGACATCTCGACCCTCGACAGCGGCAAGGTCCGGCCCCGGTTCGAGCCGGTGGCGATCGGCGAGATCATCGAGGACGTGCGGCGGCAGAACTCGGAGGCCGCCCAGCTCGCCGGCACCGCGTTGCGCAGCCGGCCCTGCCGGATCGTCGTGCACACCGACCGGGCCCTGTTCACGACGATGCTGCAGAACATCGTCAACAACGCCATCAAGTATGCACCGGGCCGGCCGATCCTGATCGCCTGCCGGCGCCGCCGCGGCGGCCGCCTCGACGTCCAGGTCCTCGATCGTGGCCCCGGCATCCCGCCCGAGCACCAGGCCCGGATCTTCGACGAGTTCTACCAGGTCCGCCAGCGCGGCGACCGCGACCTCGAAGGCGTCGGCCTCGGCCTGCCGATCGTGCGCCGCCTCGGCGAGATCCTCGACGTCGAGGTCGCGCTCCGCTCGGTTCCGGGGCGCGGCACCGGCGTTACCCTCGGCAACCTCCCGATCGTGCGCGCGCCCGCCCTCGACGGCGAGTGGCGCGGGCTCGACCCGCCCACCGCGATCCGCGGCCTCAAGGTGCTGCTGATCGAGGACGACGAGGCGGTGCTGACCGCGACCGCGAGCCTGCTGCGGAAATGGGGCTGCGAGGTCCAGGCCGAATCCGGGATCCCGGAGGCGATCGACGCCCCGGACCTCCTCGTCACCGATTTCGACCTCGGCAACGGCGTGACCGGGGCCGAGTGCATCGCGGCGGTGCGGCGGCTCGCCGGGCGCGACGTGCCGACCGTGGTGATCAGCGGCCACGACGAGGCGCGGGTGCGCGAGGAACTCGGCACCGCCGACATGCCGATCCTGGCCAAGCCGGTCCGGCCGGCGGAGCTGCGCTCGGTCGTCGTGGCCAAAAGCCTGGTCGCCAAGAGCCTAGTCGCCAAGAGCCTGGTGGCAAAGAGCTTGGTCGCGAGAGGCACCGTCGCCACGGGCGGCCATGCCCGGGACCCCGCGCCGCGGGCCGGCTCCCGGCCGGCCTGATCCCGGCCGGGCTCGGCGCCTTCGCCCCTCCCCTCCCCCTCGCCACAAGGAGCGCGGCCATGCCCTGCCGTCGAACCGGATTCGCGATTCTCCTCCTCGCCGCCGCCCTCGCGGGACCGGCCCGCGCCGCCGAGGCGCCGACGAAGGACGTCGAGGGCGCCAAGGACAGCCCGATCGTCTCGCGCTTTTCCGGCGCGGTGATCGTCGGCTACCGGCAGCAGGACTACGCGGCGCTGACCCTGCCGCTCGGGCCCTCCGCGGGCGACCGGAAGGGCCGGTTCGCCCGCAGCCGGACGGCGGAGGGCCGCGTGACGAGCATCGCCTACGCGATTCCGCAGGGGAAATCGGCGCTCGAGGTCTTCCGCAGCTACGAGCGCGCCCTGGCCGCCGCGGGCTTCCGGGTCGCCTATGCCTGCGGCGTCGACACCTGCGGCGGCTACGACTTCGCCGCCGGCCTCGCCGATCCGGTCAACCGGGCGATGGGAGGCGACCTGTTCAACCTGCGGATCGATCTCCTCGATGCGACCAACGGCAACGTGCAGTCCCTGACGGCCCGCCTCGACCGGCCGGAGGGGGGCGTCGACGTCTCCCTGCTGGTGAGCCAGGACGACGGCCGGCCGGCCGGGGTGCTGCTGCAGGTCGTCGAGGGGCGGCCGATGCAGGCCGGCCAGGTCGTGGTCGACGCCAAGGCGATGGGCGAGGGGCTGGCGAGCGCCGGCCACGTCGCCCTCGACGGCATCCAGTTCGAGACCGACAGCGCCGTCCTGAAGCCGGAATCCGACGCGACGCTGGCCCAGATGGCCGCCTTCCTGACGCAGGACCCCAGGCGCCAGGTCGCCATCGTCGGCCATACCGATACCGTCGGCGTCATCGAGCACAACCTCGCGCTGTCGCAGGCCCGCGCCGCCGCGGTGGCCAAGGCCCTGACGGCCCGGTTCGGCATCGCCCCCGCCCGGCTCCAGGCCAGGGGCCTCGGCCCCTACGCGCCGGTCGCCGGCAACGCCACCGAGGCCGGCCGGGCCAGGAACCGCCGGGTCGAGCTGGTCGAGCGGTAGGCGCGGGGCGCGGCCGTCATCGCCGCGCGGGGCCGGCCGAGACGCGCCCCTCGCGATCCGGATCGGCGTGGTCCGCCTCGTCGGCCAGGCTGCGCAGGTGGGCGCGTTCGCTGGCCAAGCCGATCAGCTCGGTCATGAAGAGGTCTCGCAGCGCGGTCGGCCGATCGGCGGCGCGGGCCGCGATGAAGAACGGTGACGCGATCGATGCCGTGTCGGCCATGATCGGGCGCATCTCGCCTCGGCCGACCCACAGCCTGGCGTAATGATCGGGAAGATAGCCGATGTATCGGCCGCTCATGATGAACAGAGCCTGCGCTTCCATGTTCGACACCTTGACGCCGGCGACGGCGTTCGGGAAATGGTGGAGCTCGCGGCTGTTGGCATAGGGTCGAACGACGAAGGCGTGCTTCTCGATGTCCTCGGTCGTCGCCTCCGGTCGATGGAAGAGCGGATGGCTGGCTGCGCAGTACAGCGAGTGGCGTTCGTCGCGCAGCGGCGAGAATTTCAGGCCGCGGTAGTTCTGCGTTTCCGGCAGGATCGCGATGTCGATGCCGCCATTGCCGAGAGCGGCCAGCAGCGCCTCCGGGGCATCGATGGAGAGAGTCAGGACGGCGTCCGGCGCCTTGCGCCCGAACACCGCGATGAGCCGGTGGATGGGAAGATCCGGGTCGGTGATCGTGTTGTCGACCAGCCCGAGACGGAGGGTGCCGGTGATGCGCCGCTTCAGCCCCCCGACCCGGCTCTCGAAGGTGTCGAGGGCGAGGAAGAGCAGGTTGGACTGCTCGTAGACGATCGCGCCGCGGTCGGTCAGCTCGAAGCCGCCACGCCCCCGGCGGCACAGCGCGAGCCCGAGCCGCTCCTCGAGGGCCTTGATGTGGAAGCTGACGGCGGACTGGCTCAACCCCAGCGCCACCTGCGCGCCCAGGAAGCCACGATGCTCGACCACGGCCCGGAACACGGCGAGCGAGCGGAGATCGGTGCTGGCGACCTGCATGCCGGCCGGCTTACATCAGTTTCATGAATTCGAATATCGAAAGGATCCTATTTTTTCGATGTGAGCGGTGTGGTCCTCTGCGCTACCGCGCGGCTCGGCGGCCCGCAGACCGGAAGGATGACACGATGCCGACACGCCCCTTCGCGGCCTGCGCTCTCGCGGTGCTCCTCCTGGCGTCGTCGGGAGCCCGGACGCGGGCCGAGGACCTGCTGTCCCGGATCGAGGCCAAGAAAGTCCTGACCGTCGGCACCGAGGCGCGCTTCCCGCCCTTCGAGTTCGTGCAGGACGGCAAGATCGTCGGCTACTCGGCCGACATCATGGCCGAGATCATGAAGGCGCTGCCCGGCGTCGCCCTGGACCGGCTCGATCTTCCGTTCCAGGGCATCCTGCCGGGCCTGGCGGCCAAGCGCTTCGACTACGTCGTCACCTCCGTGACGGTGACCAGGGAGCGGTACGACGCCTACCGCCTCTCCCTGCCGATCGCCGACGCCACGATGGCGGTCCTGAAGCGCAAGGGCGACGCCACGCTGGCCAAGCCCGAGGACATCGCCGGCAAGGTCGTGGGATCCCAGACCGGTTCGGCGCAGTACGCGGCGCTCGAGCGCCTGGCGGGCACGCTCGCCGCCGAGAAGAAGCCCGTGCGCGGCCTCAAGTCCTACGTCGATTTCGGCGACGCCTATGCCGACCTCGCCGCCGGCCGGATCCAGGCGGTCGTCAATTCCCTGCCCAACCTGCTCGAAGCCGTGCGCCAGCGCCCGGACGTCTTCGAGGTCGTCCTGCCGACCTTCGGTCCGAAGACCTACTTCGCCTGGGCCGGCCGCAAGGACGCGGACAGCGAGCGGTTCGAGGCCCTCGTCGATGCCGAGCTCGCCAAGCTGAACCGCTCCGGCAAGCTCGCCGAGCTCCAGCGCAAGTGGTTCGGCGCCGCCATGGACCTCCCCGCCGACGCGCTGCCCGTGCCCGAGAAGTAGGGCGACCGTCCAAGCGGAGGATCGCCGGTGGCGGACGGGTTCCCTTCAATCCTGACGGCGCTTCTCGACGGCGCCCGGACGACGCTGCTGCTGACCGCGGCGGCGTTCCTCATCGGCGCCCCGCTCGGCCTCCTGGTCGCGTTCGGCCTGGTCTCGACCGCGCGGATCCCGCGCTGGAGCGCCGCCCTCTACCGCAGCGTCTGGCGCGGCACCCCGATCCTCGTCCAGCTCCTCCTGATCTTCTACCTGCTGCCGACCGTCGGGGTGGTGATCCCGTCGAGCGTGGCGGCGGTCCTGGCGCTCGGCCTCAACACCGCGGCGTTCCAGGCCGAGATCTACCGGGCCGGCCTCCTGGCCGTCCCGGCAGGCCAGATCGAGGCCGCCACGATGCTGGGCTTCTCGCGCGCCGCGGTCCGCCGTCACATCGTCGTTCCCCACGCCGTGCGGGCCGTGCTGCCGCCGCTCACGAGCGAGGCCATCCTGCTCCTCAAGAATTCCTCGCTCGTCTCGATCGTCGCGGTCACGGACCTCACGCGCCGGGCCCAGCAGGTCGCCTCGACGAACTTCCGTCCGCTGGAGACCTATGCCTCGGCGCTGACGGTCTACTTCGCCCTGAGCATCGGCCTGGCCTGCCTCGGCCTCTGGCTCGAACGGCGGCTCCGCCCGGCGAGGCGGACGGGAAGGCAGCCATGATCGACATCCTGATCCGGTACGGCGCCGTCCTCGCCGATGCCGCGATGGTCACCATCGGGGTCACCGCGAGCGCGATCGCGATCGGCGCCGGTCTCGGCCTGGCGCTGGCGCTGATGCTGCGCTTTCGGTTCGCAGCGCTCGCCCTGGCGGCCCGCGCCTATGTCGAGCTGATGCGCGGCTCCCCCGTGCTGATCCTGCTCTTCCTCGTCTACTACGGCGGTCCGTCCTTCGGCGTCGTGCTCGATGCGGTTCCGGCCGGGATCCTCGGCCTCGGGCTCTACGCCGCGGCCTATTTCGCGGAGATCTTCCGCGCCGGCCTCGCCAGCGTGGAGCCCGGACAAGTCGAGGCCGCCCGCCTGCTCGGGCTTCCCTCCCTGTCGATCCTGCGCCGCATCGAGCTGCCGCAGATCGCCGCCTTCATCCTGCCTCCGTCGATCAACCAGGCGATCATCGTGCTCAAGGACTCGGCCGTGCTCTCGATCATCACGGTGCCCGAGCTCACCAAGGCGGTCACGCTGATCAGCAACGAGACCTTCGCGGTCGTCGCGCCCTACCTGTGCGTCGGCCTGATCTACTGGACGCTCGTCGAGATCGTCGCGCAGGGCGGCCGCATCGCCGAGCGACGGCTCGCCGCAAGGATCTCACGATGAACGGGCTGTCTCCCTCCCCGTCGGGCGCCGCCGCGGTGTCGCTGCGCGGCGTGGTCAAGCGCTTCGGCGACCGGACCGTCCTGAACGGCATCAGCCTCGACATCGCGCCGTCCGAGGTCGTCTGCATCATCGGGCCCTCGGGCTCGGGCAAGAGCTCCCTGTTGCGCGCGATGGCCTTCCTCGACCCCCACGACGAGGGCGACATCGCGATCCTCGGCCGGCCCCTCGGCTACCGGGACACCCCGTTGCGCCGCGAACGCGCGAGCGAGGCGGAGCTCGCCGCGGTGCGGGCGCCCCTGGGGATGGTCTTCCAGCATTTCCATCTCTGGCCGCACATGACGGCGCTCGCCAACGTCACCGAGGCGCTCCGGGTCGTGAAGCGGATGCGGCGGCCTGCCGCCGACGCCCTCGGGCGCGAGATGCTCGCCAAGGTCGGCCTGGCGGCCCATGCCGATCACCGGCCCGACCAGCTCTCCGGCGGCCAGAAGCAGCGCGTCGCCATCGCCCGCGCGCTCGCCATGTCGCCCAAGATCATGCTGTTCGACGAACCCACCTCCGCGCTCGATCCGGAGCTCGTCGGCGAGGTTCTGGCCGTCATGCGCGCCCTGGCCGCCGAGGGCATGACGATGGTGATCGTGACGCACGAGATGGGGTTCGCGGCCCATGTCGCGCACCGGGTCGTCTTCATGGACCATGGCGACATCGTCGAGCAGGGCGATCCGCGCAGTCTGTTCCAGGTGCCCAAGAGCCCGAGGCTCGCCCAATTCCTCGATACCTGGCGCGAGCGCGCGATCTAAGTGCACCTCACAAAACTCCCGCCGCAATGTCGCTGCCACAGCAAGCCGAGGCGGTGATCGGGAGTTTTGTGAGAGACACTAAGCGGATCTCGCGAAGGTGGTCACCGATTTTGCGGCGAAAATCGGCGACACGACAATGACCCGAGCGGATGAAGCGGCGGCATGCCAACGCACGTCTGCTTGGAACGGCGCCCGGTCCCGCCGCCATCGGACGCCAACCTCGCTTTTCGATTTCACCGCATCGTCGAAACCGGCTCTTTGGAGAGCACCGTTCATGACCCATGCTTACGAGACCGGCCGCCTGGACCTTCCGTTCGTCGGCATCGCCACCTTCGGCAAGAACCCGTACCAGCCCGATTGGACCCGGATCGAGGCCGACGTGGCCTTCCTGGGCGCGCCGTTCGATTTCGGCACGCAGTGGCGGGCCGGCGCCCGGTTCGGGCCCAGGTCCGTCCGGGAGGCCTCCACCCTGTTCTCGTTCGGGCATGCGGGCGCCTACGACCACGAGGACGACGTCACCTACCTCGACGGCGTGCGGATCGTGGATCTCGGCGACGCGGACATCGTGCACACCGATACCGAGCGCAGCCACGCCAACATCGAGGCCGGCGTCCGGGCGATCCTGGCGGCCGGCGCCCTGCCGGTCGTCGTCGGCGGCGACCACTCGATCAACATTCCCTGCATCCGCGCCTTCTCGGACCAGGCGCCCGTGCACCTGGTGCAGATCGACGCCCATCTCGATTTCGTCGACGAGCGCCACGGCGTGCGCCACGGCCACGGCTCGCCGATGCGCCGCGCCGCCGAGCAGCCCCATGTCACCGGCCTGACCCAGCTCGGCATCCGCAACGTGTCGTCGACGGCGCGGGACGGCTACGAGGCCGCCCGGGCGATGGGGTCGGACATCCTGTCGGTCCGTCAGGTGCGCCGGCTCGGCACCGAGGCCGTGCTCGCCCGCATCCCGGCCGGCGCGCGCTACTACCTCTCGATCGACATCGACGGGTTCGACCCGTCGATCGCGCCCGGCACCGGCACGCCGAGCCACGGCGGATTCCAGTACTACGAGGTCCTGGAACTGATCGACGGGCTCGCCCGGCGGGGATCCATCGTCGGCATCGACCTCGTCGAGGTCGCCCCGGATTACGACCATACCGGCACGACGGCGATCCTGGCGGCGCAGATCCTGCTGAACGCGATCGGGCGGATCATGCACCACCGGGACTGAGCGGGACGGGGGCCGTCCCGGTCCGAAGGCCGTGCGCGGCGTGTTCGCCGCCCACGCCCCGGCCGGACGCCCCGCGCTCCTGTCGGAGGCGCGAGATTCCACCCCCAAACGGTGTTTTCGCCTTATGCTCCGACGAACCGGTATGCTGGTCGTCGAACGAGGCTCCAGCGGATTCACCCTGGGGGGATGGCCATGCGCGCGGGTTCCGATTCGACACAGGCGAACGCGTCGGCCTCGCCCATCCCCGCGGGCCCCGAGGCCGCCTCGGCGATACGGGGCGACGAACCCCGCACCATCCGCCTGCACGACACCGACAACGTCGCGATCGTCGTCAACGCCTTCGGGCTCCCGGCCGGGACCGTGTTTCCGGACGGGCTGGCGCTGACCGAGTTCGTGCCCCAGGGCCACAAGGTGGCGCTGGCCGACATCCCGGCCGGCGGGCATGTGCGGCGCTACGGCGAGGTCGTCGGCCTCGCGCGGCGCCCCATCGCCCGGGGCTCCTGGGTCGAGGAATCCTGCGTCGAGACCCCGACCGCGCCGGCGCTCGACGCGCTGGAGAGGGCGACGCGGGTCCCTGCGCCGCTGCCGCCGCTCGACGGCTACACCTTCGAGGGGTTCCGCAATCCGGACGGCAGCGTCGGCACCAAGAACATCCTGGCGATCTCGACCAGCGTGCAATGCGTCGCCGGCACCCTCGAGGTCGCGATCCGGCGCATCCGCCGCGAGTTGCTGCCGCGGTTTCCCAACGTCGACGACGTGATCGGCCTCACCCACGCCTATGGCTGCGGCGTGGCGATCAACGCCCCCGAGGCGGTGATCCCGATCCGCACCCTGCAGAGTCTCGCCCAGAACCCGAATTTCGGCGGCGAGGTGATGGTGGTCGGCCTCGGCTGCGAGAAGCTCGTCTCCGAGCGCCTGGTGCCGGCGGGGGCTGCGGCCGAGGACAGCGTCGTGCGGCTCCAGGACGAGCGGCACGAGGGCTTCGGCAGCATGATCGACAGCATCCTGGCGATGGCGGAGGACCGCCTCGCGGTGCTGGACGCGCGCCGCCGCGAGACCTGTCCGGCCTCGGAGCTGGTGGTCGGCCTGCAATGCGGCGGCAGCGACGCCTTCTCGGGAGTCACCGCCAACCCGGCGCTGGGATTTGCCGCCGACCTCCTGGTCCGCTGCGGCGCGACCGTGCTGTTCTCCGAGGTGACGGAGGTCCGCGACGCGATCCACCTCCTGACCCCGCGGGCGGCGACACCCGAGGTCGCCGACGCGCTGATCCGCGAGATGGCCTGGTACGACGCCTACCTCGAGAAGGGCGGCGCCGATCGCAGCGCCAACCCCTCCCCCGGCAACAAGAAGGGCGGGCTCAACAACATCGTCGAGAAGGCGCTCGGCTCGGTGGCGAAGTCCGGCACCAGCGCCATCGCGGGGGTGCTCGCCCCCGGCGAGCGGGTGCGCGAGAAGGGCCTGATCTTCGCCGCGACCCCGGCGAGCGACTTCGTCTGCGGCACCCTGCAGCTCGCCTCCGGCATCACCCTGCAGGTCTTCTCGACCGGCCGCGGCACGCCCTACGGCCTCGCCCAGGCCCCGGTGATCAAGGTCGCGACCCGCACCGAGCTGAGCCGGCGCTGGTCGGACCTGATCGACCTCGATGCCGGCCGCATCGCCACCGGCGAGGCGACCATTCCCGAGATGGGCTGGGAGCTCTTCCGCCTCATCCTCGACGTGGCGAGCGGGCGCACGCAGCCCTGGTCGGACCGCTGGGGCCTCTACAACGACCTGACCCTGTTCAACCCGGCGCCGATCACCTGAGCGGCGGACGCGGACCGCACCGGAGATCCCTCAGGGTCGGGAATCGTCGGGCCGCGCCGCGGCCCGGTCCACCGCGAGGTCGGCCGACCGGCCGGGCCGAAGGCCGGTCTGCAGCCATCGGGCCATGTCTTCGTGGTGGGCGATCCACAGGGAGGCCCCGGCGGTCGTGCGGATATGGACCCGCCCGCGCGCGACGTCGTCGTCGGCATAGTGCATGAAATCCCTGAAATTGCCGGTGACGAGCGCGTCGGCCCGCCCTGCGAGGGCGGTGTCCAGGACGCGACCGTCCTCGGGATCGTAGGGCTCGTGCACGAAGGATGGGTCGTAGGGGTCGCAGATCTGCCGGATCGCTTCCCGGGTCGGCTGCGCACCGCCACCGAGCACCAGGTGCGGGAATTCGGGAGCCGGGCCGAGGAGCGCGAAGCTGGCGATGGTGTCGGTGAAGTGCCGGGCCGTCTCGGCGTCCACGCCCCGCCGCGTCATCACCGTTTGCAGCCGGGACAACATGGTGTGCGAGATCACGAGCTGCAGGGGACCGACACCCGCCCGTCCATCGAGGACTGCCTGAACGATCACCTGAGACGCGCTCCCGCGGCGACCGGCCGCCTCGGCCAGAAACTGCCTGACCCAGACGTTCAGAGCCTGTTTGACTTGCGACGGCACAATCGCGAGGGGATTTTCTATCCTACCCTCCACCTCATCCTGAGGTGCGGGCGATCGAAGATCGCTGAGCCTCGAAGGAGGGATCCAGTGATCTCGGAGGCTTCTGGAGCCCTCCTTCGAGGTTAGTCGATCAAAGATCGACTAACACCTCAGGATGAGGTTGCTTGTGGGATAGAGCATGTCGATCGGCAAAACAGTCTCTCAGGTCGACACAGAGGCGAAACGCCGTCACGCCTCGGCCGCGCTCATCCATTCGTCGGCGTCGTCGTCGATGGCCGCGTCGGACGCGTCCACGGGCAGGGCGCGGGCGGCCTGCGCCGCCATCATCCGCTGGGTCAGGGAGAAGTCGGTCTTCAAGAGCAGGCGCATCAGCTCGCCTTCGAACCATCGCCGCTCATCGGGCGTGCCGGATTGCTCCAGGCGACGCAGCGCCGACCGGGCCGTCTCAGGCAGGTTGACGTAGAAGCTCGTCGCGCGTCCGACGATGCTTGCCGGCGTCTGGGCGTCCGCCGAAGCGACAGCACCGAGCTTGATCGCGACGGATTCGTCGACGTCACCCGACACCGATCTGCCGCCCATGGCGCTCTCCTTCCCGACGGATCGCCGCAAGTCTTATCACGGGCAGCGAGAACGGTCCAAAGTGGAGCGACATCCGGCGTCATCGGGGCACGAGCGCCAATCTTCGCCTGCTTGCCGCGCGGCCCCCTCGCCGCTCAGCCGATTCGCGGCTGCGATCCCGCCCACGACTGCCGCGAGGCGTCGTGGTCCGCCCCGATCACGACCCCGGCGATCCGTCCGCCCCGGCCCGCACCCGAACGAGCGCCCCGGTGATGAACGCGCCGGCCTCCGCGAGGCGCGCGGGATCGACCCCGGTCGCGAGGCCCGCCGCATCGAGCATCGCCGCCACCGCCTCGGTGGCGACGTTGCCGGGGGCGCCGGGGGCGTAGGGGCAGCCGCCGAGCCCCGCCACCGCGGCGTCGACGACCCCGACCCCGAGATCGAGGCAGGCCCGGATGTTGTCGAGCGCCCGGCCTCGCGTGTCGTGGCAATGCAGGGCGATCCGCTCCACCGGGACCACCGCCGCCGCCGCGGCGATGCAGGCCCGGGCCTGATCGGGCGTGCCGACGCCGATCGTGTCGCCGAGCGAGACCTCGTGGCAGCCGAGCGTGAGGAGACGGTGGGCCACCTCCGCCACGGCCTGCGGTGCCACCGCGCCCTCATAGGGGCAGCCGAGCACGCAGGAGACGTAGCCCCGCAGCGGGATCGCGGCGGCGCGGGCGGCCTCGGCCACGGGCGCGAACCGATCGAGGCTCTCGGCGATCGAGCAGTTGATGTTGGCGCGCGAGAACGCCTCGGAGGCGGACGCGAAGATCGCGACCTCGCCGGCCCCGGCCGCCCGCGCGGCCTCGAAGCCGCGGAGGTTGGGCACCAGCACGCTGTAGCGCCCGCCCGGGTTCGGCGGCAGCCGGGCCATGACGGCGGGCGTGTCGGCCATCTGCGGCACCCAGGCCGGCGAGACGAAGCTGCCGACCTCGATCGAGGTCAGCCCGGCGGCGAGCAGCCGCTCGATCAGCCCGACCTTCACGTCGGTCGGGACGGCGACGGGCTCGTTCTGGAGCCCGTCCCGGGGGCCGACCTCGACGATCCGGACGCGCCGGGCCGTCACGGGGCCTTCACCAGCGGGCAGCGGCCGTCGGCGAGCGGCCGGAACGCCTCGGCGGCGGGGATGGTCTGGACGAGCTTGTAGTAGTCGAACGGCCCCTTCGACTCGGCCGGGGTCTTGACCTGGAAGAGGTACATCGGGTGGACGTGGCGGCCGTCCGGGCGCACCGTCCCCTCGCCGAAGAGCGGGTCGTTGGTCGGCTCCGCCTTCATCCGGGCGACGACGCTGCGCCCGTCGGTGCTGCCGGCCTTGGCGGCCGCGCGCAGGTAGGCGAGCGTCCCGGCATAGACGCCCGCCTGGTTGGCGGTGGGCCGGCGGCTCTTCATCTGGGCGGCGAAGCGGTCGGCGAAGGCGCGGGTGCCGGGATTGGCGTCCCAGTAGAACCCTTCCGTGAGGTAGAGGCCCTGGGCGTCCTTGAGGCCGATCGCGTGGACGTCGGAGAGCTGCATCAGCAGCGCCGCCAGGTCCTGCCCGCCGCCGGTGATGCCGAATTCCGCCGCCTGCTTGACCGAGTTGACCGTGTCGCCGACCGCGTTGGCGAGGGCGATCACCTGGGCGCGGCTCCCCTGCGCCTGGAGCAGGAACGAGGAGAAGTCCGCCGCCGCCGTCGGGTGGCGCACGGTGCCGACCACCGTGCCGCCCTCCTGCTTCACCACGCTGGCGGCATCGGCCTCGAGCGCGTGGCCGAAGGCGTAGTCGGCGGTGAGGAAGAACCACTTCGTCTTGCCGGCGCGCACCAGCGCCAGCGCCGTGCCGTGGGCGAGCGCCCAGGTGTCGTAGGTCCAGTGCACGGTGTTGGCCGAGCACTTTGGACCGGTGAGGTCCGAGGTGCCGGGGCCGGAGGCGATGAAGGCGGCCTTCGAATCCCGCACCACCTCCTGCACGGCGAGCGCGACCGAGGAGAACGGCACGTCGAGGATCGCGTCGACCTGCCCCTCGGCGATCCAGCGCCGGGCGGTGGCCGAGCCGATATCGGGCTTGTTCTGGTGGTCGGACTGGATCACCTCGACCTTGATCGCCGGCTGCTCCTTGCGAAAGTCCTCGACCGCGAGGCGGGCCGCGACGACCGAGCCCTCGCCGGTCGAATCGGCGGCGAATCCGCTGAGGTCGGTGAGGACCCCGAGCTTCACGCTCGTCACCTCGGCCCGCGCGGCACCGGCGGCAAGGAGCAGGGCGGCGCCCGCGAGCAGGCGGGCGGCGATGTAGGTGAGTTTCGGCATGATGATCCTCCCGTTCAGTTGTTGATTGGCCGTTGGATCGGCGGCATCTCTGCATATTTCCGCAGTGTCGGCGGGTGCAGCATCATCAAACTCGAGACCTCATCCCGAGGTGATGCCGCGTGCGGCAGCCTCGAAGGAGGGCTCCAGTGATCTCGGAGACTTCTGGAGCCCTCCTTCGAGGTCGGTCGATCTTTGATCGACTGACGCCTCGGGATGAGGTCGTGGGTGGGATGAGGTTGCAGGAGACAGGATCGGAGGGCTCCTACCCCCTGCGCATCTCCCCCAGGACCTCCTGCGCCACGTCGATCCGCACCAGGCGCCGCTCGACCAGCACGCGGGCCACCGCCTCGATCTCCTCGCCGAGCGCGCCCGCCATCATGGCGATGTTCTGGGCGTGGAGCGCCATGTGGCCCTTCTGGATGCCCGTGGTGGCGAGCGCCTTGAGGGCGGAGAAGTTCTGCGCCAGCCCCACCGCGGCGATGATCCGGGCCAGGCGCTCGGCGGTCGTCGCCCCGAGGATCTTCAGGCAGGCCTGCGCGGTCGGGTGGAGCTTCGTCGCCCCGCCGACGAGGCCCACGGCCAGCGGCAGCTCGATCGAGGCGCTGAGGTCGCCCGACGCCGTGACCTCGTAGCGGGTGAGGCTGGTGTAGCGGCCCGAGCGGGCGGCGTAGGCATGGGCGCCCGCCTCGATCGCCCGGGTGTCGTTGCCGGTGGCGAGCACCACGGCGTCGATGCCGTTCATGATGCCCTTGTTGTGGGTCGCGGCCCGGTAGGGGTCGGCCTCGGCGAGGTGGTAGGCGCTGACGATGCCGTCGCGCACCTCCGGCCCGCCGATCGCGTCGGTGCGCCAGACCGCGTGCGCCCGGGCGAGGCGCCGGTCGGCGAGGTTCGAGAGGATGCGCAGGTAGACCCGGCCGCCGCTCCAGCCGGCGATATGGGGGGCCACCGCCTCCGCCATGGTGTTGACGGCGTTCGCCCCCATGGCATCGCGGGTGTCGACGATGAGGTGGGTCACCACCATCGGGCCGCCCAACGTGTCGAGCACCCGCACCTCGACGTCGCGCAGGCCGCCGCCGAGGCGCACCAGCACGGGATCGCAGGCATCGCACAGGGCGCGCAGGGCCTCGCGCTGCTCCAGGATGCGCAGGCGGGCCGCGTACGGGTCGCTCACCCCGACGACCTGCACCTGCGCGATCATCAGGTTGCCGGAGACCGAGGTGGTGAAGCCGGTCTCGTAGACCTGGCGCGCGGCGTTGCAGACCGCGGCCACCACCGAGGATTCCTCGGTCGCCATCGGGATCAGCACGTCCTCGCCGTCGATCTTCATGTTGGTGGCGATGCCGACGGGGACGTTCATCGTGCCGACGACGTTCTCGATCAGCCGGTCGGCGAGGTCGGGGGCGAGGTTGCCGAACTCGGCGAGGTGGGCGACCTCCGGCCCGGACAGGTCGGCGAAGGCGGCCACGAGGTCGAGGCGCTCGCGGGGGCTCTTGGTGTGGAAGCCGGCGATGCGCGAGGTGCGGTTCGCCCGGGACGTGGTCTGCATGGAAGCCTGCTGCCGGTTGATCGCCGAGGGCGGTCCGCGCGGGCCGGAGCGGGGGCGGCCGCATCCCGCGGCCTCCTGTCGGCATCTCTCCCCGGTCCGGGCCCGTGAGATCTTGCCCGTTGCCCGCACCGTACCCAGCCGTGCCCAGCCGGCAAGGAACGCTTTGCGCCTTAATCGGAGTGACCGTACCCTCCGCGACATGGATACGGTCGCGAATCCCGAACCCCGCACCCGCGTCGAGCAGGTGGCGGCCAGCCTGGCGGAGGGCATCGACCGCGGGCTCCTGCGGGCGGGCGAGCGCCTGCCCTCGATCCGGGCGGCGGCGGCGCGCTTCGCGGTGTCGAAGAACACCGCGGTCAACGCCTACGAGCGCCTCGTCGCCTCGGGGCGGGTCGAGAGCAGGCCGGGCTCGGGCTTCTACGTCTCGGGCCGCCGGCCGGCGCCGGCGGCACCCCCGGGCCCCGTCCCGGTCGCGGCGGTGGACAGCGTCTGGCTCCTGCGCGAGCAGCTGGACCGGCACTACGACGTGCGGGTCGGCGACGGGCGCCCGCCGCCCTCCTGGATGGAGAGCCTGGAGCTCGGCCGCCGCCTGCGGCCCTCGGCGGCGGCGGCGCACGAGAGCTACGGCAGCCCGGACGGCGACCCGCCGCTGCGCCGCAGCCTCGCCCTGATGCTCGCCGAGCGCTCGATCCAGGCCGGGCCGGAGGCGGTGCTGCTCACCTCGGGCGCCAACCACGCCCTCGACCTGATCATCCGCCAGTTCGTGGCGCCGGGCGAGCCGGTGCTGGTCGATTCCCCCGGCTACTACCCGCTGTTCGGCAAGCTGCGGCTCGCCAAGGCCCGGATCGTCGGGGTGCGGCGCGGCCCGACCGGGCCGGACGTCGCCCATCTCGACGAAGTGGCGCGGGGAAGCGGCGCGCGGCTGTTCTTCACCCACTCGCTCGCCCACAACCCGACCGGCTGCTCGCTCACCCTGCCGGTCGCCCATAGGCTGCTCCAGCGCGCCGCCGCCCTCGACCTGCGGATCGTCGAGAGCGACCCCTTCGCGGACGTCCTGCCCCCCGGCCAGCCGCGGCTCGCCGCGCTCGACCAGCTCGAGCGGGTGATCTACGTCGGCACCTTCGCCAAGACCCTCTCGGCGAGCCTGCGTTGCGGCTACGTCGCGGCGCGCCCGGACATCGTCGCGGCCCTGCGCGACCTCAAGATGGTGACGAGCGTCAACAGCTCGGGCTTCGTCGAGCGCATCGTCCACGACCTGATCGAGAGCGGGCGCTACCGCCGCCACCTGCGCCGCCTCGCGAGCCGGATCGAGGCGGCGGCCTTGCAGGGCCGGACCGTCCTGCAGGAGCTGGGCCTGCCGGTCTTCGGCGAGCCGCGGGGCGGCTACTACCTCTGGTGCGGGCTGCCGTTGGCCTGCGACCTCGACGCCCTGTCCCGCCGCGCCGCCGCCCGCGGCATCCTGATCGCGCCGGGCGGCCTCTTCCTGCCCGAGGGCCCGAGCGGACCGCCGATGATGCGGGTCAACGTGGCCTATCTCGGCGACCCGCGCTTCGCGCGCTTCCTGCGCGAGGAGGCCGCGGGCGGGTGAGCGGTCGTCTCGTGCCGCGAGCCTCAGCCCGCGAGCGCCCGCAGGGCCGGGTAGAGGCTGCGGTAGCGCGCGAGCCGCTCGGCATAGGCCGGCACGAGCGCGGGATCGGGCATCACGGTCGCCCCGCGCGCGGGCGGCGTGCAGAGCGCCTCGGGCGCCTCCCCGGTGACCGCCAGACGGGCGAGGCGCGCCGCCCCGAAGGCGCCGCCGTGCTCGCCCTCGGCGAGCGGGCTCAGGGGCAGGTCGAGGACGCTCGCCAGGATGCGGATCCAGGCCGGCGAGCGCGAGCCGCCGCCGATGACGTCGGCGGCCTCGATCCGCGTGCCCGAGGCGCGCAGGGCGTCGAGGCCGTCGCGCAGCGAGAAGGCCACGCCCTCCATCACGGCCTGGGTCAGGGCCGGCCGCTCGGTGCCCGCCGACAGCCCCGCGAAGGCGCCCCGCACCGCGCCGTCGTTGTGCGGCGTGCGCTCGCCCGCGAGGTAGGGCAGGAACAGGGCCTCGCTCGGCCGCGCGACGGGGCCCACCTCCGCCACCAGGCTCGCCTCGTCCCGGCCTACGACGCCGGCCCACCAGGCCAGCGAGGCGGCGGCCGAGAGGGTCACGCCCATCTGGTGCCACAGGCCCGGGAGCGCGTGGCAGAAGGCATGGACCGCGCCCTCCGGGTAGGGCCGCGCGCCGTCGGTGACGGCAAACAGTACCCCGGAGGTGCCGAGGGACACGAAGGCGTCGCCCGGCCGGATCGCCCCGAGCCCGACCGCGCCGGCGGCGTTGTCGCCCGCCCCGCCGGCGAAGAGCGGCGGCGTCGCCATGCCCCAGGCCCGCGCGAGGTCCGCGCGCAGGCGTCCCGCCGGGGCGGAGCCCTCGACGAGGCGCGGCATCGCGCTCGCGGCGAGCCCGGTGGCGGCCAGCGCCTCGGGCGACCAGGCGCGAGCCGCGACATCGAGCCAGAGCGTGCCGGAGGCGTCCGACATCTCCTCGACCGCCTCGCCGGAGAGCGCCAGGCGCAGCCACGCCTTCGGCAGGAGGACGCGGGCCACCTTCGAGAAGATCTCGGGCTCGTGCGCGCGCACCCAGAGCAGCTTCGGGGCGGTGAAGCCCGGCATGGCGATGTTGCCGGCGACCCGGCGCAGGTCCGGGAACGCCGCCTCGAGCGCGGCGCATTCGGCGGTGGCGCGGGTGTCGTTCCACAGGATGCAGGGGCGCAGCACGCGGTCCTCGGCGTCGAGGAGCACCGCCCCGTGCTGCTGGCCCGACAGGCCGATGCCGCGGACCGCCGCGAGTTCGGCCGGGTGGCGGTCCTTCAGGGTGCCGAGCGCCTGCTCCAGGGCCGCCCACCACTGCGCCGGGTCCTGCTCGCTCCAGCCCGGATGCGGGCGGCTGACGGTGAGCGGCGCGGTGGCGCTGCCGACGACGCGTTGCACCTCGTCGACGAGCACGGCCTTCAGGCCGGAGGTGCCGAGATCGAGACCGAGATACATCGCGCCACCGGGTTCAGGAGAGGGCCGCCAGGAGGTCGGCGCGGGTCGGCAGGTCGGCGCCGAGCCGGGTGCAGGTGATGCCCGCTGCCGCCGCTGCCTCGGACAGGATGTCCCGCAGGGCGTCGGCGTCGAGGTGAAGCAGCGCGTCGCGCGCGAGCCGGCCGTCCCGGTCGAGGCGGGCCAGCAGCGCGGCGTGGAAGGTGTCGCCGGCCCCCACCGTGTCGATCACCGCGACCCTGCGCCCCGGCACCGCGACCGTCCCGCCCGCGTGGTAGGCCCGCGCCCCGTCGGGACCGGCGGTGACGACGACGAGGGCGACGCCAGCCTGGAGCCAGCCCTGCGCGATGCTCCCCTCGTCGGCCCCCACCCCGTAGGCCGCCCGCAGGTCCTCGTCCGAGAGCTTGATGATGTCGGCCTGCGCCGCGAGGTCGGCGAACCGCGCGTGCCAGCGATCGAGATCCGGGATCAGGCCGAGGCGCAGGTTCGGGTCGAGGCTGATCACCCGCCGCCGCGCCTCGCGGGCGGCGAGCGCCGCGTAGGCCGTGCCGACGGGCTCGGCCACCAGCGAGAACGACCCCATGGCGATCGCCCTGACCGCCTCGGGCAGGGAAGCCGGCAGGTCGGCGACGGCGAGGTCGGCATGGGCGCAGGATTGAGCGTGGAAGCTGTAGGCCGGGTGGCCGTCGGCGCCGGTCGACACGACGGCGAGCGGGGTCGGCCGCCGGCTCTCCTTGGCGAAGGCGAGGTCGACGCCCTCCGCCGCCAGCCGGTCGGCCAGCATCCGCCCGAAGGCGTCGGAGGACAGGCCGGCCAGGAAGCCGCTCTCCGCCCCGAGCCGGCGCAGGCCGATCGCCAGGTTGAACGGCGAGCCGCCCGCCACCGCGAGCGCCGGCAGGCCGCCGCGGTCGGGCGCCGGGCGGACGGTCTCGACGAACAGGTCGATCAGCGCTTCGCCGCAGACCAGGATCATGGGGGTGTCCTCACGCCGCCAGCGGGTGGCGCGACCGGTGCGGCAGGGCGCGGCCGTCGCCGTCGAAGAGGTGGGTCGCGCCCGGGTCGATCGTCAGCCGGATCGTCTCGCCGGTGCGCATGGAGGCGCTGCCCTCGATCTGGGCGACGACCGTCGCGCCGCCCGCGACCGTCACATGCGCCAGCGTCAGGCCGCCGAGGCGCTCGACATGGGTCACCTCGCCGGCGAGCGCCCCGTCCGTTCCCGGCTTCAGCGCCTCGGGGCGGATGCCCAGCGTCACGGTGGCGCCGGGCGCGGCGCGGGCGCCGTCGACCGGCACCACCACCTCGCCGCCGCCGGGCAGCGCCACCCGCACGCCGGCCGGGTCGGGCCCAGTCGCGCGCACCGGCAGGAGGTTCATGCGCGGGCTGCCGATGAAGCCGGCGACGAACAGGTTCGCCGGGTGATGGTAGAGTTCGAGCGGCGAGCCGACCTGCTCGATGCGCCCGGCATTGAGCACCACGATCTTGTCGGCCATCGTCATCGCCTCGACCTGGTCGTGGGTGACGTAGATCATCGTGGCGTTAAGGTCGCGGTGGAGCCGCGCCAGCTCGATCCGCATCTGGCCGCGCAGCGCCGCGTCGAGGTTCGAGAGCGGCTCGTCGAACAGGAAGATCTTGGGGTGGCGCACGATGGCGCGCCCGATCGCGACGCGCTGGCGCTGGCCACCGGACAGGTCCTTCGGCTTGCGGTCGAGATAGGCGTCGAGCTGGAGGATGCGCGAAGCCTCCGCCACCTTGGCGGCGCGCTCGGCCTTGGACGCACCGGCGAGCTTGAGGGCGAAGGCCATGTTGTCGCGCACGCTCATGTGCGGATAGAGCGCGTAGGACTGGAACACCATGGCGAGCCCGCGGTCGGCCGGGCCGACCTCGTTGACCCTGGCGCCGTCGATGAAGAGATCCCCGTCGGTGATCTCCTCAAGACCGGCGATCATCCGCAGGAGCGTCGACTTCCCGCAGCCGGACGGGCCGACGAAGACCGCGAATTCGCGGTCGGCGATGTCGAGGTCGACGCCCTTGATGATCTCGGCGTCGCCGTAGCTCTTGCGCAGACCGCGGAGGCGAAGGGTGGCCATGGCGAGGGCTCCTACTTGACGGCGCCGAAGGTGAGGCCGCGCACCAGCTGGCGCTGCGACAGCCAGCCGAAGACCAGGATCGGCGCCACCGCCACCGTCGAGGCGGCGGACAGCTTGGCGAAGAACAGGCCCTGCGGGCTCGAGAACGAGGCGATGAAGGCGGTGAGCGGGGCCGCCGCCGACGAGGTCAGGTTGAGGCTCCAGAACGCCTCGTTCCAGCACAGGATCAGCGACAGGAGGCCCGTCGAGGCGACGCCCGGCAGGGTCAGCGGGAGAAGCAGGTGCCAGACCTCGGCGCCGGTGCGCGCCCCGTCCATCCGCCCGGCCTCCAGGATGTCGTGCGGCACCTCCTTGAAGAAGGTGAACAGCATCCAGACCACGATCGGCAGGTTCATCAGCGTGTAGACGACGATGAGGCCGATCCGGGTATCGAGGAGCCCGAGGGTGCGGAACACCAGGTAGATCGGCACCAGCACGCCGACCGAGGGCAGCATCTTGGTCGACAGCATCCACAGAAGCGTCGAGCGGGTGCGCTTCGTCGGGTGGAAGGCCATGACGTAGGCCGCCGGAATCGCCAGCGCCAGCGCCAGCACGGTGCCGCCGACCGAGATCAGCACCGAGTTGAGCGCGAAGGACAGGTAGTCGGCCCGGGCGAGCACGTCGCCGTAGCTCTGCAGCGTCGGCGTGAAGGTCAGCGACGGGTTCACCGCCTCCGGCTCGCTCTTGAGGCTGGTGAGCAGCATCCACAACAGGGGGAAGAACAGCACGAAGGCCGCGCCCCAGCCGAGCACCGCGATGCCGACGCGCTTCGGGAGACTCTGCTTGACCATCCTACACCTCCAGCCGGCGCGCGATGGTGCGCACGAGGAAGAACGCCACGATGTTGGCGAGGATGATCGCCACCACGCCGCCGGCCGAGGCGCCGCCGACGTCGTATTGCAGCAGCGCGCGGGCGTAGATCAGGAAAGCGAGGTTGGTGGTGGCGTTGCCGGGCCCGCCCGCGGTCGTCACGTAGATCTCGGCGAAGACGGTGAGCAAAAAAATCGTCTCGATCATCACCACCACGCTGATCGCCCGCGAGAGGTGCGGCAGCACGATGTAGACGAACTGCGCCAGCGCCCCGGCCCCGTCCATGCGGGCGGCCTCGAGCTGCTCGCGGTCGAGGGACTGGACGGCGGTGAGCAGGATGAGCAGCGCGAAGGGCAGCCACTCCCACGACACGATCAGGATGACCGAGACGAGCGGGTAATCGGCGAACCAGTCGACGGCCGGCAGGCCGAGCGCGCGAGCCACGGCGCCGAAGACGCCGTAGATCGGGTGCATCATCAGGTTCTTCCAGATCAGCGCCGCGACGGTGGGCATGACGAAGAACGGCGCGATCGCGAACAGCCGGGCGAGGTTGCGGCCCGGGAACGGCTGGTCGAACAGGACCGCCAGCAGCGTGCCGCCCACCACCGTGATCGCCAGCACCGAGCCGACGAGGACGAGGGTGTTGGTGAGCGAGGCCCAGAAATCCGGATCGGTGACCAGGAACTCGTAATTGTCGATGCCCGCGAAGCCCGTCACCGTCGGGTCGAGCAGGTTGTAGCGCTGGAGCGAGAACCACACGGTCATCACCAGCGGCACGATCATCCAGATCAGCAGCACGGTGACCGAGGGGCCGATGAACGGCAGGCCGTTGAAGCGGCGGCCCTTCACGGGGGCGGGTGCCGGGGTGGTGAGGGTGGACATGGCCGTCGTCGCCTCGCGTGGGTTTGATGTCGTCGCGGTCGATCCGGGCCAGACTGCCTGATTGCCGGACGAGGCGCGGGTTTCTCCTCTCCCCGCGGGCGGGGAGAGGGCCGTGTCTCCGTTCAGGAGACGCGGCAAGCGCAGGCGAAAGCCGGAGCGAGGGTGAGGGGGGCTCGCCGAGCGAGGCTCCTCCGGAAGCCCCCCCTCACCTTCGGCTTCCGCCTCGCTTTGGTGACGACAAGGTCACCAAAGCCCTCTCCCCGCCCGCGGGGAGAGGGGGGGTGCGCGTCACCCCTGTGCCAGTCAGCAAACCTAACTGGGGACGAGGATCCAGCACCGTTCCCATCCCGGGATCGATATTCGGCCTACTTCGGATACCCCGCCTGGCGCATCGTCCGCTCGGTCGCCGATTGCGCGGCCTTCAGCGCCGCGTCGACCGTCTGCTGGCCGGTCAGCGTCGCCGCGACCGTCTGGCCGACCTGGGTGCCGATGCCCTGGAACTCGGGGATCGCCACGAACTGCGCCCCCGTATAGGGCCGCGGGTTCCGGGTCTGGCCGCTCGGGTTGGCGCTGTCGATCGCCTTCAGGACGAAGCCCGCGAAGGGCGCGGCCTTCTGATAGTCGGGCGACTTGTAGGTCGATTCGCGGGTGCCCGGCGGCACCGCGACCCAGCCGTTCTCCTTGGCCACCCTCTCGACATAGGCCTTGCTGGTCGCCCAGGCGACGAAGGTCTTGGCGGCGTCCTTCTGCTTGGAGGAGGCCGGGATGCCGAGGTTCCAGCTCCACAGCCAGGTCGGCCCGCCCTTGAAGGTGCCGACCGGCATCGGCGCGAAGGCGACCTTGTCGGCGACCTGCGACTGCTTCGGATCGTAGAGCAGGCCGGCCGCGACGGTCGAGTCGATCCACATCGCGCAGCGGCCGCTGGCGAACAGCGCCAGGTTCTCGTTGAAGCCGTTCGAGGTCGCGCCGGGCGGACCGTAGTTCTTCAGGACGTCGGTGTAGTAGGTGAGCGCGGTCTTCCACTCCGGCGTGTCGATCGTGGTCTTCCAGCCCTCGCCGAACCACTGGCCGCCGAAGGTGTTCACCAGCGAGGTGACGTAGGCCATGTTCTCGCCCCAGCCCGGCTTGCCGCGCAGGCAGATGCCGTAGGTCTGGTTCGCCTTGTCGGTGAGCTTGGCGGCGAAGCCCTTGATCTCGTCGTAGGTCGGCGCCTCCGGCATGGTCAGGCCGGCCTTGTCGAACAGGTCCTTGCGATAATAGGTCATCGCGCTCTCGGCGTAGAACGGCAGCGCGTAGAGCTTGCCGTCCCGGCTCACGCCGTCGCGGACGGTCTTGAGGAGGTCGCCCGCGTCGTAATCGGCCGGCAGGCCGTCCATCGGCTCGAGCCAGTTTTGACGCGCCCAGATCGGCACCTCGTAATTGCCGATGGTCAGCACGTCGAACTGGCCGGCCTTGGTGGCGATGTCGGTGGTCACGCGCTGGCGCAGCACGTTCTCCTCGAGCACCACCCAGCGCAGCTTGATGTCCGGATGCGCCTTCTCGAAGGCCGGGGCCAGCTTCTGCATCACCACCATGTCGCCGTTGTTGACGGTGGCGATGGTGAGGGTGGACTCCGCGAGCGCCGGTGTGCCGGCGAGGAGGGAAGCGGCGAGCACCAGGGGTTGCATCCGTCTCACGTCGTGTCCTCCCGTCGCGCCGTTCTTCCCGAGAGGGACGGCCTTGTGCGCGATTGGTGAGGGTCCGCCGGGTTGGCGTCAAGTCGGGACGAGCCGCGTCGGTACCGCTGCGGCATCGTCGTCCACGGGGTTTCAGCGAAGGATGCCCAATGTCGGGTCGACCGCAACACCGCAGAGAAATGCACCCGTGCGTCGGCGAAGATCCCCTCTCCCGGATGGGAGAGGGTGGCCTGTGCTATCCCTCGACATCGGTGATACTGAGCCGGCTCACCCCGCCCGTCGCGCCGCCTCGTCGAGCGTCGCCTGGATGCCCTGTCCGTCGAGCATCCCGAGCCATTCCGCGACGGGCGTGACGAGGCGCGGGTCGTCGCCGAGCTCGCCGAAGAGCGGGCGGATGGACAGCAGCGGGCGCGGGTCGGAGCCGCCCGCGACCGCCGTCTCGCGCAGCAGCGCCGCCATCGGGTGGCGGATCTCGATCGCCTCGCCGCGCTCGTCCACGCCCCGCACCCGGCGCAGCCAGGCGGCGAGCGCGAGCGCCAGGAACTCGACGCTGCCGCCCTGCTCCAGCCGGCCGCGGATCGGGTCGACCAGCACGTTGAGCGGCGCGTCGGTGTTGACCCGTTCCACCGTGTCGCGGATCGCCGGGTTGGCGAAGCGGGCGACGAGGGTGCGCTTGTAGTCGGCGAGGTCGATCCCCGGGACCGGCGGCACGGTCGGGCCGGTCTCGCGGTCCATGAGCGCGGTCATGATTGCGGCGATGCGCGGATCCGCCATCGCTTCGTCGATGGTGACGTAGCCGGCGAGCCGCCCCAGCCCCGAGACCGCGAGGTGGCTTCCGTTGAGGAGCCTGAGCTTCATGAACTCGTAGGGCGCGACGTCCTCCACGAACTGCGCGCCGACCGTCTCCCAGGCCGGCCGGCCGGCAGGGAAGCGGTCCTCGATCACCCACTGGGTGAAGGTCTCGCTGAAGACCGGCCAGGCGTCGGAAAGGCCGTGGCGGGTGGCGAGCGCGTCCACGTCCGCGGGCGCCGTCACCGGGGTGATCCGGTCGACCATGGTCGACGGGAAGACGACCTCGGCGGCGATCCAGTCGGCGAGATTCGGGTCGCGCAGGCGGGCGAGCGCCACCACGGCGTCGCGCAGGACGTCGCCGTTGTGCTGGATGTTGTCGCAGGTGAGCGGGGTGAAGGGCGCCACGCCGGCGTCGCGCCGCCGCCGCAGGGCCTCGACGATCACGCCGATCGCGCTCCTCGGCTGCGCCGGCGCGGCGAGGTCGGCGCGGATCAGCGGATGGTCGGGATCGAGCCGCTTCGTCGCCGGGTCGAGGCAGTAGCCGTTCTCGGTCACCGTCAGGCTGACGATGCGGATCGCCGGGTCGTCGATGGCGTCGAGGACCGCCGCGGTGCTCTCGCCCGCGAAGGCGATTCCGGCGAGCGCACCGATCACCGTCACGGTCTCGTCCGCGCCCTCGCGCTCGACGAGGGTGTAGAGCGCGTCCTGCGGCGCCAGCGCGTCGATCATCCGCCGGTCGCCCGGCATCAGCCCGACGCCGAGGATGCCGAAGGCGAGCGCGTCCGGCTCGCGCTCCATCAGGTCGTGGGTGTAGCGGGCCATGTGCGCCCGGTGGAACCCGCCGAGGCCGAGATGGACGATGCCGGCGCGCACCCGCGCCACGTCGTAGGCGGGCACCCGCACGCTCGGGCCGAGCGAGGCCAGCGTGGCGCGACGGAGGGGCACGGGATCGCGGTCTGCGCTCATGGGTCTCGGCTCGGAGTGGCGCCGGGCGGGCGCGCCCGGCGGGGCCCCTGAATAAGCCGTCGCCGCGGCAGCGTCGATGGCCGGGAGCCGACTGGGCCGGGCGGATCAGGAGGCGGCCCGGATCTCGCCGAGGAACGCGCCGACCGCCGCGCTCATCGCCTCCGCCTGGCCTCCGAGCTCGCGGGTCGAGGCGGAGACGCGGGTCGCGACCGCGGCGGTGTCGCCCGCATCCTCGCGCACCCGGTCGATCAGGCGGGCGACCTCGTCGGTGCCGGCGCTGACGTTGCGGGTGCTGCGGGCGATCTCGGCGGTGGCCGCGCTCTGCTCCTCGACCGCCGCGCTGATCGTCGCGCTGCCGGCGCTGAGCCGCCCGATCGTGTCGCGGATGCCGGTGATGGCCTCGACCGAGCCGCCGGCGGCCGCGCGCATGCCCTCGATCTGCCCGGTGATCTGGCCGGTGGCGCGGGCGGTCTGCTGGGCCAGGGCCTTCACCTCGGCGGCGACCACCGCGAAGCCGCGCCCGGCCGCGCCGGCGCGGGCCGCCTCGATGGTGGCGTTGAGCGCCAGAAGGTTGGTCTGGTCGGCGATCGTGGTGATGAGCGTCACGACCTGGCCGACCTGGTCGACGGCCTGCGCGAGCGACGCCACCCGCGTGGCGGCTCCCTCCGCCTGCACGACCGCCTCCGCGGCGGTCGCGTGCGCGCCGCCGACCTCGCGGGCGATCTCCGCGATGGCGGCCCGGAGCTGGTCGGCCGAACACGCGACCTGCTCGGTGCCCGCCGCGGCCTCGACCACCGCGGCCGCCACCGCGGTCGCCGCCTCCATCGACCGGGCGGCGTTGCGCGACAGGGCCGCGGTGTCGTCGTCGAGGCCGCGGGCCTGGTCGGTCACCGCGCCGATCGCCGCCAGCACCCGGTCCTCGAAGACCCGCGCGAGGGCCGCGGTCCTGCGCCGGCGGCTCGCCTGCTCGGCCGCCGCGTAGGTCTCGAGCAGCACCTCGAGGTCGAGCCAGGCCGCCCGGGTGAGGGCCCCGCGCAGGGCTGTCCTGGCCTCGCCGCCGGAGGAGGCGGCCCCGAGGAAGCCCGCTCCGAGCCGGCGACGCGGGGCATCGAGGCCGAGCGCCTCGGTCAGTCCCGCCGTCACCGTCGCGTGGCAGATCGCCACCGCGTAGGCCGGCACGCCCCGGTCGTAGAACACCGTGGCCAGCCGCTCGGCGGAGGCCGCGAAGTCCGGGCCGAAATCCCCGCCCACCACCCGCACCCAATGGGCGACCCGGGCCTCGTGCACCGCGGGATCGCGCAGGGTCGCCTGGATCTCCGGCCAGGCGGCGAAGCGGCCGTTCCATTCCGCCAGCAGGGTCGGCAGGCGCTCGCGCGCGAAGCCGGCCAGCTCCCGCAGGCGGGCGCGGTCGTCCTCCGTGAGGCCGAACGTGGCGAAGCGCCGGTCTTGCGCGGCGGTGGCGGTCGCGTGATCCATGGATGGGTTGCACTCCTCACGACATGCAACTTATGGGATCTTCAAGTTAACATATGCTTTGTAAGGCCTGAGCGACGGATCGGGGCCGCTCCGGCGGGCGCATTCGACAGTGAAGAGGGCGACCGGCCACAGCAAAACCGCACCGATCGAGGGCGGGCGCAGATCTGCACGGATGTCGGATCTTCCGGCGGAACACGGCGTCGCCGGGCAACCGCCGGGACACCCTCGTCACGGTCGCGCTCCGGCCTCGCACGGGGCACAGGTCGGCCGCCCGGCAAATATCCGGCGTCGCCGATCCGGGTGAATTCTTCGCACGAGGCGGGGATGCTCGCACTTTACCTGCACGCCCGCGCCCCGCGGGAGTCGCGGTCGACCCGCCCGGATCGTGTCCCAGCATGGGGTTACCCCGGATCCGGCCTTGCCGCTCAGCAACGCCTTCGTTACCTGACGACTTCGTCCGGGACGGGGGCCACTTTCTTTGACTTGGTCGTCGGCATACGGCATAACGCCGCCGCCGAGAGGAGAACAGCGATGGCCACAAGCCACCGGGCACCCCGCTCGACCAAGGGAGACACTAGGGTCATCGTCGACCTGATCCTGTCGCACGGCGCGATTGAGCCTGCGAGGGCACGGACCATCGGATTCGACCCTGCCGATTACGATCCGGCGCAGCGGCGACGGACGACCGGCTCGGCCGCCGCTCGCGTCGACCGTAACGAGGGCGCGTTCGAGCCGATCGCGGAGCTCGCCCGGCCAGGTCCGGTTCTCCGGCAACACCTTCGTGCTCAGCCGCGTCGCGACCCGCGGAACCTCGGAGAGCCCGTTTGACTTGCGACGACACGATCGCGAGGGGATTTTCCATCCTACACTCCACCTCATCCCGAGGTGCTGGCGATCATAGATCGCAGGAGATCGAAGATCGCTGACCTCGAAGGAGGGATCCAGTGATCTCGGAGGCTTCTGGAGCCCTCCTTCGAGGTCAGTCGATCTTCAATCGACTGACACCTCAGGATGAGGTCGTGGGTGGGATAGATGATATCGGTCGGTCAAACAGGCTCGGAGAATCCCATGATGCCGCGTTTCTTTCCCCGCGCCGGCCGGCTGTTGGCCGCCCTCGGCCTGATCGCCTCCGCGTCCCTGGCGCTCGCCGCCGAGGCGGCGTTCCCGCCCGCGGGCTCCGTCGGCCTCGTGCCGCCGCCCGGCATGACGCCCGCCAAGGCCTTCGCGGGGTTCGAGCACCGCTCCGGCGCCTCGATCCTGATCGCCGAGATGCCGGCCGAGGCCTACGGCCCGCTGGTGGAGAAGTTCACCCCCGAGGCGCTGCGCGCCACCGGCTTCGAGGCGCGCGAGGCCGGCATGCCGCTGGGCGTGGCCGGCGGCGAGGGCCGGGTGTTGCGCGGCCGCCAGGCGGCCAACGGCCTCGCCTACGCCAAGTGGGTCGCGGTGGTGCGGGGCGGGACCGCCACCGGCCTCGTCACCGTGCAGGTGCCGGAGGCGGCCCGGGGGCAGGTCCCGAACGAGGCGGTCGAGGCGGCGCTCTCGACGATCGCGTTCCGTTCGCCCGGCAGCCTCGCCGACCAGATGGCGGCCCTGCCCTACGGCGTCGGCGACCTCGCGGGCTTCCGCCCGGTGCGGACCCTGATGGGCAACGCCCTGATGCTGACCGACGGACCGAAGGACATCGATTCCGACGGCGTGCAGCCGATGATCGTCGTCGCGCCCTCGCTCGGCCGCGCCGCCGTGCCCGCCGGCCAGGAAGGCGCCTTCGCCCGCAAGGCGCTGGCGAGCTTCCGCGAGATCAGGGACGTGACGGTCACCGGCGAGGAGCGCACGGCCCGCGACGGCGCGGTGGTCCATCGCCTGCGCGCCGCCGGCGTCGATCCGAAGAGCGGCCGCGCCGTCGCCCTGACGCAGACGATCCGGTTCGACCCGGCCGGATACCTGCGCATCCTCGGCCTGGCGCCCGCCGACCGGGCCGAGGCGCTCGCCCGCGCCGAGCGGGTCGCCGCCTCGGTGACGATGCGATGAGGCGGGCCGCGATCCGGGGACCGCTCCTCGCCGCCGCGCTTCTCGGCCTCGCGGGACCGGCGCGGGCCGAGGACGTCCCGCGGCTCCTGCGGGACTGGAGCGCCCTCCACGGCACCTGCCGGGGCGGGCGCGGCGACGACCCCGCCACCCCGGCGGCCTGCGAGCGTCGCGAGGCGCTCGGCCGGCGGCTCGCCGCGGCGGGCTGGTGCTACGGCCGCCCGGGCGAGGCGGGCTATCGGCGGGCCTGGCGCCCCTGCACCGGACCCGGGCGATGAGAGGCCGGCTGCTCCCCCGGCGCAACCGGCGCGTGATCGTCCTCCTCGGCGTGGCGATCGTCTGGACGCCGTTCCTGCTCCTCGTCCTCGCCATGCTGCTTGCCCGCCTGACGGGGTGCGAGGTCAACGAGGCCCGGGCGCATCCCTGCCGGGTTGCCGGCATCGACCTCGGCGGCATGCTCTACGGGATGATGATGATGGGCTGGCTCCTCATCCCGCTCGTGCCCTTCATGGTGCTCACCCTGCTCGGCGGGGCAATCGCCGGGGTGGCGGCCCTGGTGAGGCTGTGGCGGCGGTGACCGCGGCCGGACCACGGGATGGCCTTCGTCGGCGCCAGCGTGTTCCCGAACCCGCCGCGAGGCCCGCCGCGGACCCCCGCGGCCACGCCCCGGTGCGGCCGCCGGGACCTCACCGGTCCCGTGCGGTCCGGCGCGAGCGGCGCTCGACCCGGCGCGTGGCGGTCTCCCGGAGATGCTCCTCGATCGCGTCGTTGGCCCGGCCGCGCATGGCCCGGATCGCCTCGACGTCGTCGAAGGTCTCGGGGAAGCGCCGCGACAGCCACAGGTAGGCGCTCGCCAGCTTCACCGCCCGCTCCTGGTAGTCGAGCTCCCCGCGCAGGTTCGCCCGCAGGGCCGGTACCCCCACGCCCGCGGCCCGGGCCTGCGTCCACCGCTCCAGCACCGCCATGGCGACCTCGTCGCGGCGGTCCACCGGGCAGACGGAGAAGACGAACTTCTCCTGGATCGGCAGGCGGGCGCGATCGACCAGGCGGGCGACCTCCAGGATCTCCTCCAGCGCGGAGGGCTGGAACGGCGAGCCCGCGTAGAAGGTCGCGCGGGCGAAATGCGCCAGGACCTCGCGCAGGCTCTGGGTCTGCATCTCCTCGGCGACCGAGGTGATCGCGATCAGGTCGGGCCGGACGAAGAAGCGGGTGTCGGCCGCCGGGGCCGTCGGGGCGCCGCCGAGCGCGACCTTGAGCGGCGCGATGCCGGTCTCCTCGCAGGCCGCGACGTAGCCGACCTCCTGGTGGCCGAAGCGGCCGGCCCGGCCGGCGATCTGCCGGATCTCGGAATTGGTCAGGCCCCGCTCCCCGACGCCGTCGAACTTGCGCACCGCCGAGAACACGACGCGCTTCAAGGGCCCGAGATTCAGGCCCATGCCGATCGCGTCGGTGGTCACCAGCACGGTCGCCTCGCCGGTGCGGAAGCGCGCGGCCTCGGCCCGGCGCACCTCCGGCGACAGGGCGCCGTAGATGGTGGCGACCCGGTGGCCGGCCGCCACCAGGATCTCGCGGTTCTCGTGCACGGCGCGCCGCGAGAAGGCGACGACGGCGTCGCCCGGCTCGACCTTCTCGAGCGGCACCGGCTGGTCCAGCAGCACGAGCGGCGTCTTGCGCTCGAAGGGGACGACCTCGAGCGATTCGCCCGCCGCCTCGGCCGCCCGGCGGACATAGGCCAGGGCGTCGTCCGAGCCGCAGACGATCACGGTCCTGGCCGGCACGCCGAACAGCGCGTTGGTCCAGGCCCAGCCGCGATCCGGGTCGGCGAGCATCTGGATCTCGTCGATCACCGCCACGTCGACCGGGCGCGTCAGGTCCGCCGTCTCGATCGTGCGGGCGGTGTGGGTGGGGCCGGCCTCGCCCAGGATCTCCTCGCCGGTGATCATGCCGGCGCGCAGGCCGCGTTCGAGCAGCGCTTCGTAGTTCTCAAGCGCGAGGAGGCGCAGGGGCGCGAGGTAGGTGCCGGTCGCGGCCTCAGTCAGGTGCTTGAGGGCCGCGTAGGTCTTGCCCGAGTTGGTCGGTCCCATGTGGAACACGATGCGCCGGCCGAGCCGGCGCGCCGGGGCGAACTTCTCGATGTAGGCGCCGAAGCCGACCCGGTCCTGCAGGCGGCGCAGGCGGGAATCCTGGCGCGCTACCGTCCGGGCGCGCTTGCGCACCGGGGTGAGGGTCTGGAACAGCGTTCCGCCGAGATCCTCCGTCACGGCGAAGGGGCGGGAGCGCAGCGAACGGTCGAGCTGCGCGATGTAGGCGGAGGCATCCGCCCCGACCTCGCGCAGATCGAGGCGGATCTGGTCCCGCAGGCGCTCCACGATCCGGCGCAGGTCGCCGGTCGTGCGGGTGGAGAGCTGCGCGACGGCCGCGCGCAGCTCGTCGAGCCGCCATTTCGGGTCGTTGCGGTGCGCCATGCCCCTCAGGATGCCCGTCACGGCGGCGTCCGGCGGAGCATCGACCCGCAGTTCCAGGCGGCCGTCGTCGAGGAGCGGGATCGCGATCCGCACGCTCCACGTCACGGCGTGGCCGCCCAAGATCGCGGCCCTGAGACCCGGCACGGTCCGCCGCAGCGCCTCGACGCCGGTCTCCGCGAAGGCGCGGTTGGCCTTCATCGCCCGCAGGGCGCGCGCGACCCGGGCCTCGTCGGCGTCGCCGTCGAATTCGGGCAGGCCGAGCTGGATCCGCAGGGCCTCGAGGTCGACCGACCGGGGCGGCTGCCCGAGACGCGCGACGATCTCGCTCAGGATCTCGGTCGTGGGTTGGGCGCGCCTGCGTGCCACGGATCGGTTCTCCTTCCAGCCTCGCCCTGCCACTTAGGGCATCGCGCGATCGCGGTGCAATCGAACGCTGCGACCGGGGCAAAGTCACGGGAGGTCGGGTCGAACGCCGATCTAGCTCTTTGATCCTGCCTAATTTTCCGCGACGGACCCGCGCCCGCGGGTGACGCTGGCCCGGCCGCCGCGGGCGCCGCCGGGACCGCGGGGGCCCTCGCCGACGGCCGGTCCCGCCGCCGCGCGAACCGGCCACGGCCCCGTCCGGTGGTCCCGGGATCGGATCGGGGCCGCGCCGGCGTCCGTCAGGCGCGCAGCGGCGCGAGGGCGTGGTAGGCCTGCTTGTAGCGCTCGTAGACCGGACGGTACCGGGCGTGGGCCGACATGCTCGGCTCGATGCGGCGGGCGACCTTGACCATCGCGGCGGCGGCCTCCGCGATCGAGCCGTAATGGCCCGCCGCCTTCGCCGCCAGGACCGCGCTGCCGAGTGCCGGCGCCTCCCCCACCTCGGTCACCGTCAGGGGCTGGCCGCAGACGTCGGCATGGATCTGCATCCACAGGTCCGAGCGCGTCGCGCCCCCGCAGATCACGATCTCGTCCGGCCGGTAGCCGCCCGCCCGCATCGTCTCGAAGATGAGCTCGGTCCCGCAGGCGACCCCCTCCATCGCGGCGCGGAACAGGTGGGCGCGCCCGTGCGCCAGGGTGAGCCCGGTGATCGCACCCCGCGAGCCCGCATCCGTGTGCGGCGTGCGGTTGCCCTGGAAGTGGTCCTGCACCAGCACGCCGTCCGAGCCCGGCGGCAGCGCGGCGGCCTCGGCGTTGAGCGCGTCGTAGGACCAGTCGGTGCCGACGAGGCCGCGCAGCCAGTTGACCACCGAGCCGGTCGAGGTCTGGCCGCCCTCGACGAGGTGCAGGCCCGGGATCACCGCGTCGGCGTAGGTGCCCCAGATGCCGCGGCCGTGGAACGGCTCGGCCGAGAGCCCGAGATGCAGGTGCGACGAGCCGGTGATGAAGGCGAGCTTGCCCGGGGTCGTCACGCCGAGCCCGATCATCGCGACCTCGGCGTCCGAGCCGCCCTGCGCCACGGTGAGCCCCACCGGCAATCCGAAATGCGCGGCGGCCTCGGGCGTCAGCCCGCCCACCACCTCGCCGAGGGGCAGCACCTCCGCGGGCCACTTGTCGGCGAGCTCCGGGATGCCCAGGCTCCCGACCAGGCTGCGGGCGTAGCCGCCCTCCCGCGCCCGGTAGTGCCAGCGGATCGCCGCGTTGGTGATCGAGGCGGCGCGCCGCCCCGTCATCCGCAGGTTCATGTAGTCCTGGTACTCGCAGATCGTCGCCGCGCGGTCGAACAGCGCGCGCTCGTGCCGGGCGATCCAGAGCGCCTTGGGGATCATCCACTCGGCCGAGACCGGGCCGGCGCCGGCGGAGTTGACGATCAGCGCCGGGTCGCCGGTGGCGAGCACCAGGGCGGCCTCCTCCGCGGCGCGCACGTCCATCCAGATCAGGGCCGGGCGCACCGGCACGCCGTCGCGGTCGAGGGCGACGACGGAGCAGTTGGTGGTGTCGGCGCAGAGCGCCGAGACGTCCCGGGGGTCGATGCCGGCCTTGGCGACCGCCTCGCGCACGGCGCGGCCGGCGGCCTCCCACCAGTCCTGCGGGTTCTGCTCGGCCCAGGACGGGCGCGGGAAGGCGGTGGGGTAGGATTGCGCCGCGAAGGCGAGCGGCCGGCCGGCGAGGTCGAACACCCCGGCCCGGATCCCCTCGGTGCCTCCGTCGAGACCGATGACGACGCTCATGGCGGCTCCTACAGGTCGAGGCTCTGGGGCAGGATGACGAGGTCGCGCACGGTGACGGTGCGCGGGCGCGACAGCATGAACAGCACGGCGGCGGCGACCTCCTCCGGCTGCATCAGGCTGCCGGAGGCCAGGGCCTCGTCCATCTTCGCTTTCGGCCAGTCGCTCAGCAAGGCGGTCACGACCGGGCCGGGCGCCACCGCGCCGACCCGGATGCCGTGCGGGGCGACCTGGCGCCGGAGGGTGTGGACGAAGGCCTGCACCGCGTGCTTGGAGGCGGTGTAGATCGGCTCCCACACCACCGGTACGAGACCGGCGACCGAGCTCGTCACCACGATGTCGCCCCGGCCCTTGTCCACCATGTGCGGCAGCACGGCGTGGATCGAGCGGAAGAGCGCGTTGACGTTGAGGTTCAGCATCCGGTCCCAGGCGTCGGGATCGCCGCCGAGCACGGCGCCGCCGACATAGGAGCCGGCATTGGCGTGGAAGACGTCGAGCCCGCCGGCCTTCGCCAGGATCCCGTCCAGCATCCCCGCCACGCTCGCCGGATCGGCGAGGTCGACGACGAGCGCGAACGCCCCCTCGCCGAGCTCGGCGCAGGCCGCCGCGAGCCGGCCTTCGTCCCGGTCGATCAGGACGACGCGGGCGCCGGCCTCCAGGAAGGTGCGGGCGCAGGCGAGCCCGATACCGGAGGCCGCGCCGGTGACGGCGGCGACTTGCCCGGCGAGCGGGCCGGTCGAATCGTGTGACATCGAGAACTTCCCTCGTGGGCGAAGGGCGTGCGGGGCGAAGGGGTTGTGGGTGAACGCCGTGGGAGGCGGGGCCGCGGCGGGCTCAGGCGCGGCCGTGCGAGACCCGCGAGCGGCGGGCGAGCGAATCGACGATCACCGCGACGGCGAGCACCCCGCCGGTGATCATGTAGCGGAGCGCCGAGGACAGATCGAGGAGCGTCAGCCCGCTGGCGATCGCCTGGATCACCAGGATGCCGAGGAGCGCCGCGTAGGCGCTGCCGCGGCCGCCGAACAGGCTGGTGCCGCCGATCACCGCCGCGGCGATCGCGTTGAGGTTGACGTCGCCGGTGCCGGCCTGCTGGCTCGCCGAGGCGAGGCGGGCCGCCGAGAGCACGCCGCCGAGCGCCGCGAAGGCCGAGCACAGCACGAAGGCGCTCGCGGTGACGCGGCGGACGTCGATGCCGGCCCGGCGCGCCGCCTCGCGGTTGCCGCCGACCGCCGCCATGGCGCGGCCCCAGCGGGTGCGCCGCAGGGCGTAGTCGGTCGCCATCACCAGCGCGACGAACAGGGCGAACATCCAGGGCACGCCCCGGTCGAGGTTGAGGTACCAGACGACGAGCACCAGAACGGCCGCGAGCAGGCCGGCGCGCAGGCAGATGCCGGCGAGCGGTGCGGCGGAGAGCCCGGCCTCGCGCCGGCGCAGAGCCTCGCGCTGGCCCGAGAGCGCCAGGCCCGCCCCGGCGAGCAGCGCGAGCGCGTAGGCGAGGGCGTGCGGCATCACCAGCGTCTGGCCGAAATCCACCAGCGCCGATTCGTAGGGCAGGTTGATCGAGCCCGTGGCGCCGAGGAGGAAGAGCTGCAGCCCCAGCACCGAGAGCAGCCCCGCCAGCGTCGAGACGAAGCTCGGCATGCCGAGCCGGTTGAACAGCAGCGCGTAGACCGCCCCGCAGGCGCCGCCGGCGGCGAGCGCGACGAGGATCGCGGCGGCGGCCGGCCAGCCCTGGTTGACCCACAGCACGCCGACGAGCGCCGAGGCGAAGCCGCTCACCGAGCCGACCGAGAGGTCGATCTCGCCCACCATCAGCACTAGGACGATGCCGAGCGCGATGATCCCCGTGGTGGCGCTGTCGAACAGGAGGTTGACGAGGTTGTTGCTCGACAGGAAGACCGGGTTGAGGCTCTGGAACACCGCGCTGATCAGCACGAGCCCGACGACGACCGGCAGCGCGCCGAGGTCGCCGGCGCGGACGCGCGCCACGAACCCGCGCAAGCTGCCGGCGAGCCCGGCCTCGTGACGCACGCGCACGTCCGCCCGGTCGAGCGGCACGCGGGGGGATGTCCCGCCGGCCTCGGCGCTCATGGCGTTGCTCCCTGGATGGTGTCTTGCTTGGCGACGTCTTGCTTGGCGACGTCTTGCCGGGCGACGTCCTGGTGGGCCCTGCGCGCGGCCCGGCGGGTGACGACGTTGTCGCTGGCGCCCGTGATGGCGCCCACGAGCTCCTGGTTGGAGGCGTCGGGGTAGAAGATCCCGTTGTTGCGCCCCAGCCGCAGCACGGCGATCCGGTCGGCGACCGCCCGCACGTCCTCCATGTTGTGGCTGATCATCACGGCGCCGAGCCCGCGGTCACGCACCCGCTCGATGAGGTTGAGCACCTCCGCCGTCTGGGCGACGCCGAGCGCCGCCGTCGGCTCGTCGAGCAGGATGATCTTCGGGTCGAGGAGCAGGGCACGGGCGATGGCGACGGTCTGGCGCTGGCCGCCGGAGAGCGACGCCACGGCCTCGCGCACGCTCGGGATGCGCGCCGACAACTCGTTGAGGAGCGTCCAGGCGCGCAGCTCCATCGCCACCTCGTCGAGGCGCCAGGGGTTGCGCTCCTGGCCGAGATAGATGTTGGCGACGACGTCGAGGTTCTCGCACAGGGCGAGGTCCTGGAACACGGTGGCGATGCCGAGTTCCAGCGCGTCGCCCGGCCCCCCGAGCGTGACCTCGCGGCCGCGGAACGACAGCGTGCCCCCGGTCGGCCGGTGCACGCCCGAGAGGATCTTCACCAGCGTCGACTTGCCGGCGCCGTTGTCGCCGACCAGCGCCACGACCTCGCCGGCATGGATGTCGAGGTCGATGCCGGTCAGCGCCGAGACGGCGCCGAACTGCTTGGAGACGCCGCGCAGGCTGAGCAGCAGCTCGCCGGGCCGGACGGGGTCGCTCGCGGTCTGCGTCTCGACGGTCTGCCTCTTGGCGGTCTGCCTCTTGGCGGTCTGCGTCTTGGCGGTCTGCGTCTTGGCGGACTGCATCATGGCGCGGCGCACCTCTGTGACGGGTTCGCGGGAGGGGCCGGCGTCGCGGCCCCCGGCGGGGTGTCAGGGCGTGATGCCGAGCTTGCGGCAGCCCTCGGCGTAGCGCCCGGCGCAGAGGCTCGCGGCGGTGCCGATCGGCTTGCCGCCGGCCTCCTTGTCGATGATCTCGGCCTTCAGGTTGTCGGCGGTCACCAGCGTCGGGGCGAACAGCCGGGTCGGCGTGTCGAACAGCTTGACGTCGGCCTTCGGCGTCTCGCCCGAGAGGAGCTGGATCGCCACCTGCGCGGCGGCCGCGGCCACGACCTCGCTCGGCTTCGAGATGGTGTTGTACTGGTCGCCCGCGATGACGAGCTGCAGGCCCGCGATGGTCGCGTCGTTGCCGGTGGTCGGCGGGACGGGGGCGACGCCGGCGGCCCGGAACGCCGCGATCGCCGCCCCCGCGGTGCCGTCGTTGGCGGCGGCGACGCCGACGATCTGCTTGCCGAAGCGCGAGATCTGGCCGCTCGCCCATTGCTGGGCCTTCGGGGGCGCCCAGTCCGGCGTGTCGTACTCGGCGAGCGTCTTGTAGCCGCCCTCGGCCAGGCCGTCGTGGATGCCCTTCTTGATCAGGCCGGCCGCCGCGTCCGTCGGCGAGCCGTTGATCTGGAGGAGGCCGCCCTCCGTCGGCACGCCCTTGGCCTTGAGATGGCGCACCAGCGACTGCGCGATCGACTTGCCGATCGCCTCGTTGTCGAACGAGACGTAGTAGTCGGCGGCCGCCGCCGGGATCGGCCGGTCGTAGGCGATCACCTTGATGCCGCGGCCTTGCGCCTGCTTCACCAGCGAGGCGGCGGCGGTCGAGTCGACCGGGTCGATCACGATCGCCTTGGCGCCCTGCGAGACCGCGGAGTTGAACTGCTGCTGCTGGCGCGAGGCGTTGCCGTCGGCGTTCTGGTACAGCACCCGGCAGGTCGGGCAGAGCTTCTTCATCTCGGCCGCGAAGCCCGGATGGTCGTGCTCCTCGTAGCGGGTCGAGGCCTGGTCGGGCATCAAGAAGGCGACCGTGGCGTTCTCCACCGGGGCGGCCCCGGCCGCGCCGCCGATGAGGCAGGCGAGGGCGGCGAAGGGCAGCGCGGACCGGCGCAGGCTCGGGCGAAACAGGCTTCCTCGGATCATGGGAACGTCTCCGCGGTGGGGATCGGCGAGAGGGTCGCAGGCGCCGCGCGGCGCGGGGACCGGCCCCCGGGCGCCGGCCCGCCGGCCGGCGCGGCCACGAGGCGGTGCGAGGCCCGGAAGCGCGACGGCGCCACGCCCTTGTGGGCGAGGAACTGCCGGTTGAAGTTCGACACGTTGTTGAAGCCGACCTCGAAGCAGATCGCGGTGACCGGGCGGTCGCCCGCCATCAGGAGGTGGCAGGCCCGGTCGATCCGCAGGCGGTTGACGTAGCGGGAAAACCCCATCCCGGTGTGCTGGCGGAAGAGCCGTGAGAACGCGCTCGCGCTGCGCCCGCACAGGGCGGCGAGGTCGGCCTCGCGCAGGTCGTGGTCGAGGTGGGTGTCGATGTGGGCGAGCACGTGGTTGATCGTGCCCGCGGTCGCCGCGCCCGGATCGAACCGGTATTCCGGTCCCAGCAGCGGGCGGCGCGGATGGTGCGCCAGGCGGTCGAGCAGTTCCAGGAATACCGCGAGGCGCCGCACGCCCGTCGCGGCGATCAGCTCGGTCATCAGGGCGGCCGCCGGTCCGGCGAGGCCGGGGCCGAACTCGATCCCCCGCGAGGCGTCGCCGAGCAGGGTCTCGAGGCCGGCGAGCTCCGGGAAGCCCCGGGCGGCGGCGGCGATGCTCTCGCGGGTGAATTGCAGCACCAGGCCCCGCTCGGGCACGACCTCGCCCGGCTCCGTGGCGCTGATCCAGTTATGCGGCAGGTTCGGGCCGATCAGGACGAGGTGGCCGGGCTCGAACGACCCGACATGGTCGCCGACCATGAACGTGCCGCTCGTATGGGTGACGAGGTGCAGCTCGCATTCGGGATGGAAGTGCCAGCGCACCGTCCGGTACGGGTAGCCGTGCGCCCACGCCTTGAACGAGGTCTCGGGGCCGACCTGGACCAGTTCGAGATCGGGCTGCATCGATTGCCCCTCCCCCCGCAGAGGCACGGATCCCGTCCGGTGCGACCCGGCGGATCTTCGTGCGGCGCTTCTCCCTGACGCGCCCTCCGGTATTCCCGGAGCGGCGCCGCCGGCCGCGAGGCCTGGCGTGTGGACCGTAAGGTAAGGAGGCCGGCGGGGGCAGCAACTACGATTCGCGGGCGCGACCGATACTTTTTTGCAGGGTGCCGCCGTGCCGCGGCGGGATGCGGCGGGCCGGGCGATCCCGATGACCGGCGCCCGCCTTCCCGGATTTCCGGTTCCGGCGGACTGCACGAAACCCCCGTCGGACCGGTGCCGCGGCACCGGGCGACGAGGGCGATCGGGCATTTCTCGAGGCGGCCGCGGGCGACGCGGCGCGCGTCCCGCGCGTCGCGACGACGGAGGCGTCGGCGACCGAGGGCGGGACGCGCGCCGGATCAGGCCGCGAGGCGGCGGCGCTCGACCGGCAGGCCGCGCTCGATCGCGTCGGCGGCGATCTGCGCCGTGGCGGCCGACAGGGTCCAGCCCAGGTGGCCGTGCCCGGTATTGTAGAAGATGCCCCGCTGCCGGCCGGGCCCGACCCGCGGCAGCATGCCGGGCATCATCGGCCGCAGGCCGCTCCAGGCCACCACCCGGTCGGTCGCCACGCGCGGGAACTGCTCGCGCGTCCAGCGCACCAGCGGCTCGATCCGGTCGTGCCGGATGTCGCGGTTGAAGCCGTTGAACTCCGCCGTGCCGGCGACGCGGAACCGGTCCCGCCCGAGGCGGCTCGTCACGATCTTCGTCGCGTCGTCGAGGATGCTGACCTGCGGCGCGGCGTCCTGGCTCTCCGGCGAGTGCAACTGCACGGTGATCGAGTAGCCCTTCACCGGGTAGATGTTCAGGCGGTCGCCGAGCGCGGCGGCGAGGTCGCGGCTGGCGCAGCCGGCGCAGATCACCACGCCGTCGACCTCGAGCGGCTCCCACCGCGCGGCCCGCGCATCGCCGTCGTCGCGCCCCACCGGCAGCCAGTGGATGCGCCAGCCCTCGCCGGCCGGCGCGATCGTCTCGATCGCGGCGTCGTACCGGAAGGCGACGCCGCGGCGGGCGCAGGCCTCCGCGAGGCCCCGGGTGAACTTGTGGATGTCGCCGGTTGAATCGGACGGGGTGAAGAAGCCGCCGTGATACGCGCCCTGCAGGGTCGGCTCGATGGCCCGGATCTCCTCGGGGGTGACCGGGTCGCGCTCGAGGCCGCCCTTGCGCAGCAGGGCGTTGACCGCGAGCGCCTTATCGAACCCGGCCTTGTCGCGGTAGAAGTGCAGGATGCCGCGCTTCTCGAGGTCGAAGGCGATGTTCTCCCGCTCGGCCATCGCGAACATCTGCCGGCGGGCGGCGAGCGCCAGGCGCACGGTCTCGATCGTGTTGGCCTCGTAGTGCCGGATCTGGCCGATGAACTCGGCCATCCAGGAATACTTGTGCCAGCTCGGCTTCGGGTTGACGAGCAGCGGCGCGTCGCGCCGCATCATCCACTTGAGGCCCTGGAGGATGGTCGCGGTCTTGTTCCAGACCTCGGCGTTGCTGACCGAGAGCTGGCCGCCATTGGCGAACGAGGTCTCCATGCCGGCATAGCGGTGACGGTCGAGGACCGTGACGTCGTATCCGCGCTCGCTCAGCGCATAGGCGGTGGTCACGCCGGTGATACCGGCGCCGATGACGGCGATGTGGGGCATGGATCTGGTTTCCGAGCGCACGAGAAGCCGAGGGCGGGATGGATCCCGCCCCTGCGCCCCATCTGTCACGGTACCTGAGAGCGTCGTCCGCCCGCTGGCGCGGCCGGACATCCCCTTCGGTGGACGGCCTGTCGCAGCCGCCTCTCTCCAGATCGTCCTGACGACACGGTCCTTTTGCCTGAGAGTTTCCGGGGCGGTTGCTCCGTCGGCGCCGAGGTGACGTGTCGTCCCTCGGTCTCTCCCGCATCGTCGTAGTGGACGGCGGCATCGGTATCCGCGGCGGCCTTGCCCGTCAAGCTGCGGATCTTCGAAAAATCAGGCAGTACCTAGAATAAAATCGGACGCTGTGTGTATTTCGACAGCAATCGACGCCGTCCGGCCGGTCCGCGCGATGTCGCGGGCCGGGTCGGCCGGGGGAGCGGGATCGTCGCGGACGGCGCGCGCGTCGCCCGGGCGCAATCTGCACGCCGCTCCGGCCGATGTCCAAGACCGAACGGGAACGCCGTCATTCCTGTGAGGAATGGCTCCGGATCCGGCCGCCCGGGGCCGGATCCGCCGCGCGTGGGGCGTCAGGCCTCCGGGTCGTCGAACAGCGAGAGGGTCTCCGGGGGCACCGGCGGGACGACGCGGACCGGCACCGTGGCGCGACCCATGACGTCGACGAGCGCCACGAACTCGTCCGCCCCGGAGATCAGGTCGTAGGGCTGGGGGTCGGCCGCGGTGCGGCGCATCATGACGATCACCGGCGCGCACGCCTCCCCGCGCCCGATCCGCTCCGCCAGCCGGTCGATGCGCGTCCGGTCCTCCGGCGGCAGGTTTCCCCACGGCAGGTCTCCCCAAGGCGTCCCGGTGCGTCGGACCCGCCTCGCGGGCAGCTCGGTTTCCGGCTCGTCCTCGGCACGAAGCCCGTGGGCGAGATCCTCCGCCTGGCGGCAGGCCTGCGCCATGACGGGACCGAACCGGGCGAAGAAGGCGGCCGCGACGTCCTCGCCCATCACCTCGACGAGGAAGGCCGCGGCCAGGCCGGCCTCGGCATCCGCCGCATCGTCTCCTCGCCGATGATCCAGGTCGGCCGGCTCCGGGCCGTCGACATGCTGAGGTCGTTCCATCACGCTTCTTCCCGCTCGGCGGCGCAAGCCCGGCGAACCCGGCTGCAGCATCGCTTGTTAGAACAAGCCGCGGTAGGCCCCTCAGCGCCGACCGCCCCATCGGCCAAGTCATGGGATGGGACAGGTCATAAGACAGGTCATCGGCCGGTCACGAGACCGGTGCATGATCCGGGATCAACCCGGGTGTGCCCGAAACGTGGGCTCCCCGGGAGCCGCAGGGCTGTCCGGGGAAAAGGAACAAAGCGCGGGTTTCCCCTCTCCCCGCCCGCGGGGAGAGGGGGAAACCCGCGCTCCTTTTGTCTCGAAGTTTCCCCGGACGGACCTGCGGGAGCCGCGACGGGCGATCGTGGCCGTCCGGGCGCGACGCCGTACGAGCGGCGGGATCGTCGGCCAGGGCCCGCCTATCCCGATGATCGTCGCGCCCATGGGCGCGAGCGCCGCGCCGCTCTTCCGCCGTCCCGGCGAGCCCGGTCGCGGTCGATCATCGGCGACGGCACGCTCCCGGCCCTCGACCGACGGCCGCATCCGCGCCGCCGGGCCCGCTCGTTGCCTGGAGATCGGGAGATGCGCACAGCCCGTACGCCGGATCGCCGCCGATGCCCAACGCTCCACCTCCTGCACGCCGCCCTCATGGGAGCGAGCCTGACGCTCGCCTGGCAGGTGTCGCAGCTCCCGCCGCGTCCGCGTCCGGTCCCTCGAGCCGGAAGAACAGGCCGGCCCTGAGGCTGGCCCCGATCCGCTCGGCCCGCTCCTGCAGGATGGCGGCATCGTCCGGGGAGAAGCGCGCCGCCGCCGTCTCGCGGAAGAGGTCGAGCCAGCGGGCGAAGTGCTCGGGGCGCAGCACGCCGAGCGCCTGATGCCGGCCGAAGGGGTTGCCCTTGTAGCGCCCCGTGCGGAACAGGACCGAGGACCAGAACGCCTCGATCGTCGCCAGGTGCTGCGGCCAGCCGGCCTCCGGGATCGCCGCGGCGAAGACAGGGCCGATGAGCGGGTCCTCGCGCACCCGCTCGTAGAAGGCCGCCAGGAAGGGCGCGAGGCTCGTATCGTCCAGGGTCATCCGGGCCATGCCCGTCGGATGCCGGCCGGCGCACGCCGCGGCAAGGGAGACCCGTGCAAGGCGGCCCTGTGCGAGGCCGCCCCGCCCCGGGACGTCAGCGCAGCCGCTCGGCGGCCCAGGCGATGTGGTCGTCCATGAAGGTCGAGATGAAGAAGTACGAGTGGTCGTAGCCCTCGCGCATGTTGAGGGTCAGCCCGATGCCGGCCTTCTTGCACGCCTCCTCTAGGAGCCAGGGGCGCAGGCCCTCCTCGAGGAAGGAATCGGCGGTGCCCTGGTCGACCAGGAACTCGGGGAAGCGGTGGCCGTCCTCGATCAGCGCGGTGGCGTCGTGGCGCCGCCAGGCGGCCTCGTCCGTGCCGAGATACTTGGTCAGCGCCGGCTTCGACCAGCCGGCGGTCGAGGGCTGGACGATCGGCGCGAAGGCGCTGCACGAGCGGAACCGCTCGGGGTGGTTGAGCGCGATGGTGAGCGCGCCGTGGCCGCCCATCGAGTGGCCGAAGATGCCCTGGCGCTCCATGTCGACCGGGAACTCGCGGGCGACGAGGGCCGGCAGCTCCTCGGTGACGTAGGACCACATCCGGTAGTTGCGATCGTAGGGCGCCTGCGTGGCGTCGACGTAGAAGCCGGCGCCGCAGCCGAACTGCCAGTTGTCGGGCTCGTCCGGCACGTCCGGCCCGCGCGGGCTGGTGTCGGGGGCGACGATGGCGACGCCGTGGCGCGCCGCGGCTCGCCGGTACTCGCCCTTGTCCATCACGTTGGCGTGGGTGCAGGTGAGGCCCGACAGGTACCACAGGACCGGCACCTTGCCGGATTCGGCCTGCGGCGGCAGGTAGACCGCGAAGGTCATCGGGCAGCGCGTCGTCTCGGCCTCGTGCCGGTACACGCCCTGGATGCCGCCATGCGAGCGGGCCTTCGAGATGGTGTCCATGTCGCCGTGATCCCCTGCGGCTCTCGACCCTGTATCGGCGGCGCCGGACGGCGCCGCCGGGCTCATCCGGTTGTCAGAACACCACGACCGAGCGGATCGACTTGCCCTCGTGCATCAGGTCGAAGCCGTGGTTGATCTCCTCGAGCGGCATGGTGTGGGTGATCAGGTCGTCGATGTTGATCTTCCCCTCCATGTACCAGTCGACGATCTTCGGCACGTCGGTGCGGCCGCGGGCGCCGCCGAAGGCCGAGCCCTTCCAGACGCGGCCGGTGACGAGCTGGAACGGACGGGTCGAGATCTCGCGGCCGGCCTCGGCCACGCCGATGACGATCGACTCGCCCCAGCCGCGGTGGCAGCACTCGAGCGCCTGGCGCATCACGTTGACGTTGCCGGTGCAGTCGAACGAGAAGTCGGCGCCGCCGCCCGTCACGTCGAGGATCGCCTGCACGACCTTGTCGGTGCCGACCTCGTTCGGGTTGATGAAGTGGGTCATGCCGAACTTCTCGGCCATGGCGCGCTTGTCGGGGTTGATGTCGACGCCGATGATCTTGTCGGCGCCGACCATGCGGGCGCCCTGGATCACGTTGAGGCCGATGCCGCCGAGGCCGAACACCACCACGTTGGCGCCCGGCCACACCTTGGCGGTGTAGATCACGGCGCCGAGACCCGTGGTCACGCCGCAGCCGATGTAGCAGATCTTGTCGAAGGGGGCGTCCTCGCGGACCTTCGCCAGCGCGATCTCCGGCAGAACGGTGAAGTTCGAGAAGGTCGAGCAGCCCATGTAGTGGTACACGGTGTTGGCGCCCGGGCTGCTGCCGGTCGAGTCGCAGCGGAAGCGGCTGGTGCCGTCCGGCATCACGCCCTGGCCCTGCGTGCTCCGGATCGCCGTGCAGAGGTTCGTGCGCTGCGACAGGCACGACTTACAGTTGCGGCATTCCGGGGTGTAGAGCGGGATGACGTGGTCGCCGGGCTTCAGGGTCGTCACGCCGGCGCCGACCTCGCGGACGATGCCCGCGCCCTCGTGGCCGAGGATCGCCGGGAACTTGCCCTCGGAATCGAGGCCCGACAGGGTGTAGGCGTCGGTGTGGCAGATGCCGGTGGCCATCACTTCGACCAGCACCTCGCCGGCCTTCGGGCCCTCGAGGTCGATGGTCTCGATGGTGAGCGGCTTCTTGGCTTCCCAGGCAACCGCGGCGCGCGTCTTCATGTCGTCTCCGGCTCGATCGTTTCGCGTGGGGGGCGGGGCACCGGGCCTCGGCGCTCGGTTGCGAACGGGCTCGGGGGCAAGCGCGCTCGGGTCGCCCCGTCAATGGTGCGATCTCTGCTGCGATTTGGTAAAGGTCGCAACGGCGCGGCACGGCAGACTTTAGTCCACCGTGCGCCGGATGTCCGCCCCCCTTCGCGTCTCCTCGGCGCTCCCGTCCCGGGCGCGGGATCAGCGCAGCGGCAGGAGCCGCAGCCGGCGGTGCTCGCCCGAGCGCGACGGGCTCGCGAGCGGCTCGGCGAGGCCGAGGCCCTGCAGGGCGAGCAGCGCGGCGGAAATCTTGACGTGACTGGTCTGGGTGAGCCGCGACGCGGCGTCGATGTCGAGGGAGACGACGCCGTCCGGATCGCCCCCGTCCGCACAGAGCAGCAGGTAGGTCTTGAGCGAGGCGAGGTTCGGCGCCTTCCGGCAGGTCAGGCGGTGCAGGGCGTCGATCCGGCCGCACTCCTGCGGCGCGTGCAGGAGGTCGACCACGGCGACCGAGGGGCGCAGGCCGGTCAGCCGGTAGGCGATCGTCCCGCCCGGCCGCTCGTCGGCGGTGGTGACGAGGCCCTGGTCGATCAGCGCCCTCTTGCCGGCGCAGATCAGCGGATCCGAGAGGCCCGAGAGGGCGGCGATCCGCTCGTAGGACATCGGGATCGGGGCCGGGATCGGGGCTTGGCCGTCGGCGTGCGGGCCCGCGTCCTGGCTGACGACGAGGGTCAGGTAGAGCTTGAGCGCCGCGATCGAGCGGCCGAGATACCCGGCATCGCCCCGGAAGGCCCGCAAGCCCCCATCCTGGATCCAGCCCACCGGCAGGCACGCCGTCCGGCCGTCGCGCATCCGGGCCACCGCCTCGGGCGGCGCAATCCTCGGCCGGTCGAGCCGGGAGCGGGCGTCCGTCGGATGGAGGAGTTCCGGATGCATGGCGCGGTCCTCGCACGTCCCGTCCCGGTGTCGCGGCCCGCCTGCCGGGCGGGCGCGCCGGCGACCCGGTGCGGGGCGCAGGTGATGTACCGGCGGTACACTGCCGTTTTTCGACCCTCAATATGTTGCCTGCTGCCGATGCGGACGTCCGGTGGGCCTCTTCGGTCGCGTCGGACGGACATGCCGGTGCGGTGCCGTCAGGTCCCGGGATCGCGCCGGACGAGGGGGCGTCGCGGCGGGACTGCACCCCCCGGATGACAGCGCGAGGGCGGTTTTCATGGACGAGGCTCCTGTGGTCGAGCTCGGGCTCGGCGGTTGGCTGCGGATCGGGCGGGCGCGCATCGCCGTCGCCGACACCTTCACGCTGCTGCGCGCCATCGCCCGCACCCGCTCGGTGCAGGGCGCCGCGACCGAGATCGGCCTGTCCTATCGCGCGGCCTGGGAGCGCGTGCGGACGCTCGAGGCGGATCTCGGCCATCAGCTCGTGCGCAAGACCCGCGGCCACGGCACGACGCTGACCGAGGCCGGTGCGGCCCTGCACGAGGCCCTCTCGGCCGCGGCCGCGGCGCTCGCCCCGTCGTTCGCCCGCGAGGCGCGGGCGATGCAGGCCCACCTCGCCGCCCGGTTCGCCGTTCCGCTCCGCCTCGCCGTGGCGGCGAGCCACGATCCCCTGCTGATGCAGGTCCTATCGGAATGGGGCGGGGCCGAGGTCGCCGTGATCGGCAGCCGCGACGCGGTGGCCCGGCTGATCGACGGGCGCGCCGATGCGGCGGGCTTCCATTGCGGGGCCGCCGGCCCGGCCGCGGCCGGCCCGCCCTTTACCGACCTCGTCGCCGACCCGGCCTTCCGGGTCCACCCGCTGTTCGAGCGCGAGCAGGGCCTGCTGGTCGCCCCCGGCAACCCGCTCGGGCTCGCGACGCCGGCCGACCTGCGGGCGAGGAAGGCCCGCTTCGTCAACCGGCAGAAGGGGTCCGGCACCCGGGCCTGGTTCGACCGGCTGCTCGCCGAGACCGGGATCCCGCCGGACGAGATCGTCGGCTACGGCTTCGAGGAATTCACCCACCAGGCGGTGGCGGCGGTGATCGCGTCGGGCGCCGCCGATGCGGGCCTGGGCGCCCGCGCGGCGGCGGAGCGCTTCGGCCTCGGCTTCGTCTCGGTCGGCTGGGAGGTCTACTGTCTCGCGACGAGCGCGGCGCTGCCCGCCGATCGCCTCGATCGCCTGCTGGCGATGCTGGCGGAGCGGGTCGGCGACGTCCCGGGATACCGCCCGCCCGATGCCCGCGCCGCCGTCGGGGCCGGGCCGCGCCCGCACCGCTAGGGTCAAACTCAATCAGCTTGGCCGTGTGGAGGACCGCTGAGGGTGGGAAGCGGACCCTTACCCTTCTCCCTTAAGCGGACGTTCCGCCTCCGGCCCTTGTATGACGCCGAGCAGTTCACTGAACAATGTCGGAAGCGGACGTCATTTCAAATCTAAGACGAGGTCATTCGGCGGCCGTTGTCCCAGCAGTCTCCAGCTCTTCCTGCAAACGACTTGTCAGGACGCCCAGGGCAACCGTGGCGGACGTGATCAGCTCTGGCGTCAGGGTTTCGGCCAGCGATCGCGCCCAGGGAGCTTGCACCGCCATCGCGCGGTCGTAGAGACGGTGACCTTCCGCGGTGAAGACGACGAGGTGCGCACGTTTGTGGCGGGGGTTGGGTTGATAGGCGAGGATTCCCTCCGTGACTAACTCGCCAGCGATCCGCTGCACGCCCTGTCGCGAGACGCCGAGATCCCGTGCCAGTTCCGAGACCGACCGCGCCGAGTCCGCCTCCGCCACGCTTCCCAGCACCTGCCAGCGCGCACTTGTCAGCCCGAGCGGAGCCGTCAATTGGTCACCCCTCAGGACCAGACGGCTGTTGGTGCGAAAGATCGCGAGGATGAGCTGGGTCATCGGGTCGGACGACATCGGCAGAGCGGTTCCAATTCGGCGGGCGGCGAACCAAGGTCCGATCTTGACAGCATGATGTCAATGAGCGAGAGATTGACAGCATGTTGCCAAACATGCCGGGCGCGGAACCAGGGCTCTGAGCGCTGGAACGGAACAGCCGGACGTACCCGATGGTGGCATCTGCCGCCGTGCTCATTCGAGCACGACACCTTGAGGGAAAGACCATGACCAACGTCCTGAAAACGCTCCGGGGAGCCCATGTCGGACTGCGCGTCGCCGAGCGCGACGCCGCGGTGAAGTGGTACCGGGAGAAGCTGGACATGCACGAGACGAGGGCCTTCGACCTCAACGGCATGAACTTCACCGAGATGGCGCTGGCTGGCGATCCGACCTTCCGGATCGAGCTCGTGTCCGGTCCCGGCGCAGATGGGGGCCCCGCAAGTGACGACCTCTACGCGAGCTTCGGCTCGCACGGCTGGCATCATCTCGGCCTGTGGGTCGACGACGTAGATGCGGCCGTCGAGACGCTGCAAGATCGCGGCGTGACGGTCACGCTGGAACCCGTTGACAACGATGACTGGAAGGTTCGGGTCGCCTTCCTGGTAGACCCTTGGAGCAACGTGATCGAACTCCTCCAGTCCAAAGTCTGAGCGGAACGTCTCGCCGCCTCTGCGCTCGACCGTCCGTCTATCGGGCCGGGTCGGCCCTGGTGCCTTTCCGGTTCGGTCCCGCGACTCCGATTGATCCGACCCCGGTGGAGGCATTCAGCGCGGTCGACGGGCGATGATGCCCGCGGTCGGGGACGGGTAGCCGACAGTCTATGGAACGTCATGCCGCGTTTGCGCGACGATGACGACATCGAACATCAAAGGTCTGCTTCTCAGCGGAGTAGCTCGAAAGCGGACCGGAGGCTTTTCACCCGATCCGGTTTTTGGCCTTTGTTTCAACATCCTGGAAGCGGACCTCCCGAGGGTCGGCAACGGGTGGGAAGCGGACACCCGCCCGGCGGGATCAGTGATCCTTGGCGGTCGCTGGCGGCTGCATGAACTCGATCGTCGCACCGTCAGGGCCAACGGCGTAGATCACCCGCGTTCCAGCCCGCGCACCGCTCGCGATCGGTTGCGGCGTACCTTGCGCCTTCCAGCCGTAGGTGGCGATCCGCGCCAGGAGCGCGTCGATGTCATCGACCACGAGGGCCAGATGCGCGAAGCCTGGGTCGAACGGCTTGGCTGGCACGCCTGGTCGGTCCGGACCCTGATACTCCAGGAGTTCGATCGTCTGATCCGCCAGCGAAACGATCGCCAGGCGCACCTTCGCCCCATGCGCTCCGGTGACCTGACCGAGGAACTCGCCCCCCATCTCGCCCGTCCGCACGAGGCGCGCGCCGAGCCCATCGATCCAGAACCGAAGTGCCTCGTCGAGGGAGCCGACCGCGAAGCCGACATGATCAGCTCGCTGCACATGGATGCTCGTGTGTTCAGTCATGCAGGACATTCTACCGGCAAGGGGGCCGCTTGTCTGCAATGGGTCGAAAGCGGACGCGCGCGGTCAAGCTGATCGGGTTTTGACCCGAAGACATTTTTCGACGAGATGGATGTCGTTTCAGCGAGAAACAATGCGGTAAAACCACAGACCTGGAGCACCGGCCGGTTGCAACGCGATCGGGCGCCGCTCCAGCCTCGGGGCCACCGGTCCCCCCAGCTGGGGATTCTCCACCCTGCGTCGCGGATCGGAGTGCGCGCTCGCGACCGGGCCGGGGGCACCGGCGCGATGTCCGGAGGATCGTGCCCGGACATCGCGCGCGTCCCGGGGCCGGGCGGGCCGCCGGAGCCTCAGGCGAACACCCGGGTCAGGGCCCCGTCGATCGCCTCCACGATCCGGTCGATGTCGTCCGGGGTCGCGATCAGGGCCGGGCTCAGGCACAGCGTGTTGTTGAGCCCGGCGAGCGACCGGTTGGTGGCGCCGATGATGACGCCGTGCGCCATGCAGTCGGCCACCACCGCCTGGACCCGCTTCTCGTCCATCGGCTCGCGGGTGGCGCGGTCGGCGACGAGCTCGGCGCCGCAAAACAGGCCCTTGCCGCGCACGTCGCCGATCGCCGCGTGGCGCTCGGCGAGGCCGTGCAGGCCCGCCATCAGCCGCCCGCCCATCGCGACCGTGTTGTCGATCAGGCCCTCGTCCTCGATGATCCGCATGTTCTCGAGCGCGGCCGCCGGGCCGGCGGTGCAGCCGCCGAAGGTCGAGATATCGCGAAAATACGACATCGGGTCGGCGGCGTCGTCCTTGAACAGCGCGAAGACCGCCTCGGTCGTCACCGTGCAGGCGATCGCCGCGTAGCCCGACGCCACCCCCTTGGCCATGGTGACGAAATCGGGCTGCACGCCGTAGTTCTGGTAGCCGAACCACGCACCCGTGCGGCCCATGCCGCAGACCACCTCGTCGATGTGGATCAGGATCTCGTGCCGGCGGCAGATGTCCTGCACCTTCTCCCAGTAGCCCTTCGGCGGCGTGATCACGCCGCCCCCGGCGGTGACCGGTTCGAGGCAGATCGCCCCGACGGTGTCGGGGCCCTCGCGCAGGATCACCGCCTCGATGGCGTCGGCGGCCATCTCGCCGTAATTCTCCACCCTCCCCCACTGGCTGCGGTATTCGAGGCAGTGGGGGACGGCCACGAAGCCGTCCGGGAACGGGCCGTACTGGTCGCGGCGCTGGTCCTGGCCGGCGGCGGCGAGCGCCCCGATCGTGGTGCCGTGGTAGTCGCGCTCGCGGTAGAGGATCTTGGACTTGCGCCCGCCATGGTGCCGGTGCGCGATCTGGCGCACCATCTTGAAGACCTTCTCGTTCGCCTCCGATCCCGAATTCGCGTAGTAGACCCGCGTCATGCCCGGCATCTTGGCGATCAGCCGCTCGGAGAACAGCGCCGCGGGAATCGATCCGGCCGAGCCGGCGAAGTAGTTGAGCTTGACCAGCTGGTCGCGCACCGCGTCGGCGATGCTGGTGCGCCCGTAGCCGACATTGACGGTCCAGACCCCGCCCGAGACCGCGTCGAGGTATTCGCGCCCGGTGGCGTCCCAGACCCGCATCCCCCTCCCCTCGACCATCACCCGCGGGTCGACGGTCTCGTAGGGCTTGTGCTGCGACAGGTGGTGCCAGACATGGGCCCGGTCGGCCTCGATGACGTGGCGCAGGTCGTTGGTGCGGGAGAGGTCGTTCATGGCCGAGTTCCCTGGCAGAGTTTCCTGATGGCGGCGGATGAGCGGACGACCCGTCAGGCCGCCGGGTCGCGCTGGATCGCGAACGGGGCCCAGGACTGGGTCACCGGCATGATCTCCAGGCTGTTGACGTTGACGTGGGGCGGCAGCGAGGCGACCCAGCCGACGGTCTCGGCGATGTCCTCGGGCCGGAGCGGGTGCGCGCCCTTGTAGAGGGCGTCGGAGGCCGCCTGGTTGCCGCCGGTGCGCACCAGCGTGAACTCGCTCTCGGACAGGCCGGGCTCGATCGAGGTGACCCTGACGCCCTTGGCCGAGAGGTCGCAGCGCAGCCCCAGCGAGAACTGCCGGACGAAGGCCTTGGTCCCGCCGTAGACGTTGCCGCCCGGATAGGGCCAGTGGGAGGCGATCGAGGCGAGGTTCACGACGAGGCCGCGATGGGCGATCAGCCGGTCGAGCAGCAGCCGGGTGATCGTGACGAGGCCGACGACGTTGGTGTCGATCATCGTCCGCCACTGGGCGAGGTCGCTCTCCTGCGCCGGTCCGGTGCCGAGCGCCAGCCCCGCATTGTTGACGAGGAGCGAAACCTCCGCGAAGGCCGGCGGCAGCGACGCGAGCGCCTCCCGGGTCGCCGCCTCGTCGCGGATGTCGAAGGCGAGCGGATGGGCGCGCTCGCTGCCGCCGAGCGCCACCACCAGGGCCTCGAGCCGGTCGCGGCGGCGCCCGGTCACCACGACGCGCCAGCCGTCGCGGGCGAGACGGCGGGCGATGGCGTCGCCGAAGCCCGCGGTGGCTCCGGTGACGAGGGCGGTCTTGGACATGCGGGTCTCCGAAGAAGGGTATCGTGCGGGGAGCGGCGTCCCCCGATCGTAGCGGAACGGCGTGGAGGCCGGGCAGCCTGCCCGAGGGCGAGGACGCCTCGGCGAGGCCCGTCGCCGCGATGCCGCCGAGGCGGTCGCCGGGGGATCGTTCGGCTCGCGGGCGACGCTTTCGACGATCGTTACGTTCCGCTCTCGACCGCGTCCCGAGGCGTCGGTTCTTCGCAGATCGACTGACACCTCAGGATGAGGGGTAGGACGGGAGATCCCATGGTCACTGTCGGCATCCGGCAGCCGAATCCCACTCGATCAGGCCGCTACACCTTGCCCTTCCAGGGGGTGAGGCGGCGCTCCAGCCGGCGCATGCCGAGCTCGAAGGCGCCGGCGAGCGCGCCGATCACCAGGATGCCCATGATCACGATGTCGGTGCGCAGGAAGTTCGAGGCGTTGAGCACCATCTGGCCGATGCCGGTCGAGGCCGCCACCATCTCGGCCGCCACCAGCGTGGTCCAGCCGACGCCCATGCCGATGCGCAGGCCCACCAGGATGTCGGGCAGGGCCGCCGGCAGGACGACGTGGCGCACCACCTGGGCGCGGCTCGCGCCCAGCGCCCGGGCGGCGTTGATCTGGTCGGCGCCCGCCGCCGCGACGCCGGCCCTGGCCGCGAGCGCCACGGGGGCGAAGCAGGCGAGGAAGATCAGCAGGATCTTCGAGGTCTCGCCGATGCCGAACCAGATGATGACGAGCGGCAGGTAGGCGAGCGGCGGCAACGGCCGGTAGAACTCGATGAAGGGATCGAGCACCGCGCGCAGGGTCGGGCTCAGGCCGGTGGCGAGGCCGACCGGGATCCCGATCAGGGCGGCAAGCAGGAAGGCGCCGGCGACCCGCACGAGGCTCATGGCGACGTGCTCGAGGAGCGGCGCGCCGTCGATGCGGCCCTCGACCGCGTCCGCGAAGGCCTTGAGCACGCTCTCGGGCCGGGGCAGGAACAGCGGCTTGACGAGGCCCGTCTGCGTGGCGACGCCCCAGGCAGCGAGCGCGACGGCGACCGTCGTGAGGCTGATCAGCAGGGTCTTGGGCGCGCGCCCGGCCATCGTCGCCCGGCGGCGGCCGAGCGGGGACAGGGCGCGCATCGCCGAATCGGGAGTGTCGGTCACGGTCTGGCCCGGGGCGGCAGGGACGGGAAGGGCGCGGGTCGCGGCGGGTCTCATGCGGCGGCGCCCCGTGCGGTGTCGGCCCGCCCGGATCCCGGATCGGTCCGCGCGGGCTCGCCTCCGGCCCCGCCGTGGTCGTGGATGAAGCGCAGCACCCGCTCGCGCATGGCGATGAAGTCGGGGCTGGACTTCACCGCCCGCGCCTCCTCGCCGGCGAGGAAGCGGCGGCAGAAATCGAGCGGGACGATCTCGGCGATGCGGCCCGGCCGCGGGGTCATGATCACCAGCTTGGTGGCGAGGAAGATCGCCTCCTCGACCTCGTGGGTGATGAAGAACGCCATCTTCCGCGTGCGGGCCCAGATCGACAGGATCAGCTCCTGCACCTGCTCGCGGGTGAAGGCGTCGAGCGCGCCGAGCGGCTCGTCCATCAGCAGCATGCGGGGATCGGCGGTGAGCGCCCGGGCGATGCCGACGCGCTGCTGCATGCCGCCGGAGAGCTCGTAGATCCGCTTGCCCGCGCAATCGGCGAGGCCGACGAGGTCGAGCATCGCCCGGGCCCGCGCCTCGCGCTCGGGCCGCCGGACGCCCTGCATCCTGAGCCCGAAGCCGACGTTCTCCAGCACGGTGAGCCAGGGCATCAGGGCGTGGCGCTGGAAGACGACGCCGCGATCCGCCCCCGGCCCGGCGACCGGGCGCCCGTCGAGGAGGATCTGCCCCTCCGTCGCCGGCAGGAAGCCGGCGATGCAGTTGAGCAGGGTCGTCTTCCCGCAGCCGGACGCCCCGAGCGCGACCACGAACTCCCCCGGCTCGATCGTGAGATCGACCCACGACAGCGCGATTGTGGCGCTGTCGCCCTCCCCGTACTGGACGCTGAGCTTGCGGATCTCCAGCATGACGGTCTCCTGGCTGTCGGAGCGTCCGGCCGGGGCCGGCCGGTCGGGGCTTGGCCTTTCAGGGCTTGGTCGCGGCCTTGACCACGTCGGCGGTGACGAAGGCGCCGTAATCGGGCGCGAGGTCGGGCACGCGCCCCTGCGCCTTCAGGAACTCCGCCGTGGACTTGAGCGCGTCCGCGGCCCCTCCGCCGAGCCAGCGCGGCGAGATCTGCTCGTCGATCGTCGGGAACCGATAGGCGGCGAGGCCCGCCGGCACGTCCTCCGGGGCGGCGCCGGTCCACTTGGCGATCGCGGCGACCTGCGGCGTGCCCGCTTTCCAGGATTCGCCGGATCGTGCGTAATCCCCGTCCGCCGCGGCGAGCAGCCGGACGAAGGTGGTGAGGAAGCCGGGATGGGCGGCCTTGAAGGCGTTCGTCGCCACGATCCCGTCGAAGGTCGCCTTGCCCTTGGCGGCGAAGTCGCCGGCCGAGGCCAGCACCGTGCCGGTCTTCTTGAGGTTCGTCAGCACCGGCGCCCAGATGAAGGCGGCGTCGATGTCGCCGCGCTCCCAGGCGGCGGCGATCTCGGGCGGGCGCATGTTGAGGACCCGGACTTCCTTCGCCGCGAGACCCGCCTCCTGCAGCGCGAAGGTCAGCTGGTAATGCGCCGTGGAGACGAACGGCACCGCGACCGTCTTGCCCTTCAGGTCCCGGATCGATGCGATCCCGGTGCCCTTGCGGGCGACGAGCTGCTCGGCGTCCCCGATGTCGTCGAGAATCCAGAACAGCGTGATCGGCAGGCCCTGCGAGGCGGCGGCCGCGACCGGCGAGGAGCCCGCCTCGCCGACATCGACGTTGCCCGAGGCCATCGCCCGGATGACGTCGCCGCCACCGCCGAACTTGACCCATTTCACCGTGTAGCCGGTCTGCTTCTCCAGCTCGCCGCTCTCCATCAGGACCCGGATCGGCGTCATCATGTCCTGGTAGGCGAAGGTGACGGTCTTCTCGGCGGCGACGGCCGGGACGGGGGAGCCGAGCGCCGCGCCGATCGCCCCGGCGAGCGCCGACAGCCACACCGTCCTGCGGGTCGTCGCGCGGTTCGTGCCGGGGGGCGTCCGACGGGGTGTCTGGGTGGTCATGGTGCGGTCCTCGTGGCGGCCTCGACCGTGGGAACCCCCGCATTGAAGGGCAGCCGGCCCCCGCGCCGAAAGATCCAGTTCGGGCCGGTTTGGGCCCGGTCTGGACCAGTGGCGCGGTCCGCGCCGCTTGCGCGGGCATCTGCTGCCGTTTTCCGGCGCCGGCGCCCGCCGTTTCGGCAGCGGCGCCGGTGCCGGCGCTTTCCCGCATCGGGCGGCCCGGCGATACTGGCGGCCATGTCGAGCGACATTGCCTGGCGGATGCTGTTCGGGGGCCGGTCCGGCGACGAGCCGGCGCTGCATGCCCAGATCGGCCGGATGGTCGGCGAGGCGATCGCGGCCGGGCTGCTGGCGCCGGGCGCGCGGCTGCCGTCGAGCCGCGGCCTCGCGGCCGAGCTCGGCATCGCCCGCAACACCGTCGTGGCGGCCTATGACGGCCTGGTCGATGCGGGCGTCCTCGTCTCGCGCGGCCGCAGCGGCTGCTTCGTCGCCCCGCCGACGGCCTGCGCCCCGCCCGGCCCGGATCCGGGGGCGCCCGGGGCGAAGCAGGCCTGGTCCGGCCGCTTCGCGATCCGCCCTTCGCGCCTGCCCCAGATCACCAAGCCGCGCGACTGGACGCGCTACCCCTACCCGTTCCTGTTCGGGCAGTTCGACCCGAGCCTGTTTCCGGTCGCGGCGTGGCGCGAGAGCGTCAAGGCGGCCTCCAGCGTCAAGGAGATCAGCGGCTGGAGCTTCGACCAGGTCGACGACGACGATCGCGCCCTGATCGAGCAGCTCCGCCTGCGGGTGCTGCCGCGCCGCGGCATCCTCGCCGCCGCTGGCGAGATCATGGTGACGATCGGCTCGCAGCACGCCCTGTCGCTGCTGGTCCAGCTCCTCGTCGCCCGCCGCACCACGGTCGGGCTCGAGGATCCGGGCTACACCGACGCGCGCAACATGGTCGGGCTCGCGACGGACCGGATCCGGCCGCTCGCCCGCGACGCCCGCGGCATCGTGCCGGACGCGGATTTCCGTGCCTGCGACGTCGCCTTCGTGACGATCGGCCATCAATGCCCGACGACCGCCGTCACGCCCCTGTCGCGCCGCCGCGAGCTTCTCGCCGCCGCGGCGCAGGACGACGTCGTCCTGGTCGAGGACGATTACGAGGCCGACCTCTCGACCGAGGAGGAGGCCGGGCTGCCGAGCCTCAAGAGCCTCGACGCCGACGGGCGGGTGATCCATGTCGGCTCGTTCTCGAAGGTTCTCGCCCCGGGCCTGCGCGTCGGCTACGTCGTCGCCCCGCCCGCGGTGATCGAGGAACTGCGGGCGCTGCGCCGCCTGATGCTGCGCCACCCGCCGACCAACAACCAGCGCAGCCTCGCCGCCTTCATCGCCCTCGGGCATTACCGCGCCCACCTCGCGCGCACGGCCGCCCTCCTGCGCCCGCGGGCCGACCTCATCGCCGCGCTCGCGCCGGAACTGATGCCGGCCTGCACGATCCGCCGCGGCTTCGGCGCGAAGAGCTTCTGGGTCGAGGGGCCGGCGGGGCTCGACGCCCGGGCGCTCGGCGAGCGGCTCCGGGGCGAGGGCGTGCTGATCGAGCCCGGCGACATCTTCTTCATGGATCCGGCGCGCGGGCGCCGGTTCTTCCGGCTCGGCTTCACGGCGATCCCGCTGCCGCAGATCGAGCCGGGCCTGCGGCGCCTCGCGGCGGCGCTGGAGCATTTTCCGACGAAGTAGGCACCGGCTCGTCGATCGAAAATGCGGCAAGACCAATGACCTGGAGCAGCGCCCGGTCGCAGAGCCACGGCACACGACACTGAGAACATGGAGGCCGTCGGAGAGCTTTCCGAGAAGGTTCGCCCCCTTTCCGGGCCCGGTACGGGCCTGCACGACTGGAGCGTTAGCGCAAGAAGATCCGGGACCCAGCACAGGATGTGCCGCGAAGCGGCTCTTCATCTTTCACCGTTGCAGACGCACGGACGCTTCGCGGCTTGTTTTGTTGGATCCCGGATCTCCTTCCGCTTCGCTTCAGTCGTGCAGGCCCGTACCGGGCCCGGAAAGGGGTTGGCCGACGATGAGCCGGGGAGCCCGGCCGGGGCCAGTGTCGTGGTCCGTGTCGCAGGGCGATCGGGCGCTGCTCTAGCCTCCCGCTCCGCCTGAGGCCCCCTCCCCTCCCCGTCCCGGCGGCTGATCGGCGGCCGGTCCCGCCGGGGGCGCCGTGTCGCGGTCCGCCTCGTGCGGGCCGGAGGCGAGGCCGCGGGCGCAGGCCACGATCTGCCGCCGCAGCCAGGCGTGGCCCGGATGGCGCTCGACCCGCCTTGCCCAGACCAGGACCGAGCGGGTGACCGGCAGGTCGGGATCGGCCGGCAGGTCCGCGCAGGCGACCGGGTGCGTCGTCGCGAGGGTCCGGGCGATCCGTGCACCCAGCACCGCCACCATGTCGGAGCGCGCGAGGATCGCCGCCGCCGAGAGGAACGGCGCCGCCATCGCGATCCGGCGCGCCGGCAGGCCCCGGCGGCTCAGGATCGCGTCGAGGAAGCCGACGTCGTCGCCGGTCGAGGACACCACGAGGTGGGGCAGGCCGGCGAGGCGCTCGTAGCTCGGCGGCTCGGCGAGCGCCGGGTGCCCGCGCCGGGCGACGACCGAGAACCCGTCGCGAAACAGCGTCGTGGTGCCGAAGCGCTCGCCCTCGACCCGGCCGCTGCCCACGACCGCGAGGTCGACGTCGCCGCGGTCGAGGAGGTCGTCGAGGCGCACGGTGCCGCTCGGGCTCATGTGCAGGCGCAGGGACGGGGCCCGGCTCCCGATCCACTCGGCGATCGGCGCGGCGAGCACGACCGCGGCGGTGTTGTTGAGCACCAGGCGGAAGCTCGCGGTCGAGGAGGCCGGATCGAAGTGGTCCTGGTGCAGCGCCCCCTCGATCTCGGCGAGCGCCCGGCGCACCGGCTCGGCGAGGTCGAGGGCCCGGGGCGTCGGGGCCATGCCGTCGGGGCCGCGCACGAACAATTCGTCGTCGAAGGCCCGGCGCAGCCGCTGGAGCGCGTGGCTCACCGCGGACTGGCTCAGCGCCAGCCGCTCGCCGGCGCGCGTGACGTGGCGCTCGCGCATGATCGCGTCGAACACGATGAGCAGCTTGAAGTCGAACGCGTCCCAGTTCACGGGCGCGGGTTGTAGCCGAGGGGCGCGGCGGGGGATAGGCGGGCATGGTTCCGATCCGGTGCGCAGCCGTCGGAACGGCTCCGCTTCGGCCGCAGGCGTCGTCCCCTCCCAGCGCGCCTCGCGTCCCGCCGCGCCTGGTCCGCAGGCCACCCTCCCCCGCAGACGGGGGAGGATTTTCTCGCCCGCCGGGTCGCGCCTCGGCCGACACTTCTCTTAACCTTACTTCTTATCCCTGCTTCAGCTTCGTCACCGTCTCGCCGGGCACACCCGAAAAGTTGTTCGACAGCAGGTAGCGCGGGCTGGCCTTGATCCAGGTGTCGAGGTCGATCTCCTCGAACTTGCCGTTGTCCCAGGTCTGGACGATCTCGAGGTCCTCGTCGCCGACGTTCTTGATCGCGTGGCCGAAGCCCATCGGGATGTAGGCGACGTCGCCGGGCTTGAACTCGGCCACCTTGCCGCGTCCGCCCGAGCCGAACAGGGCGACCTGGCCCCTCCCCTTCAGGTAGTAGTGCCACTCGTTGGCGTTGACGTTCCAGTGCAGCTTGCGCATCTGCCCCGGCCGGATCGTCATCACGCCGCCCGACATCGTCTTCTGGATCGGCCACTCATCGACGGTGGCGAGCCGGAAGGTGCCGCCGTCGAACTCGCGCACGGCGCGCGGATCCTTGAGCAGGCGGAACTTGTGGGTCGATTCCTTCGGCCAGGGCGCGTCGAGGGCATCCGCGACCGGCACGACGGGGCCGGCCTGGATGTAGGCCTCGCCCTTCGGGAAGGCGTCGAAGGCGCTCGCCGGCAGGCCGAAATCGAGGGCCAGCATGTCCTTCGGCGTCACGTCGATCCAGTCGGTGATCGAGAAGGTGCCGTGCTCCGAGAAGGCGCCGTTGTCGAACGACAGGATGAAGTGGCAGGGCTTGTCGCCGATGGTCTGGATCGAGTGGCCGTGGCCCTTCGGGAAGTACCAGAGGTCGCCGGGCTCGTAGTTGTTGATCTCGCTCGCGCCCGAGGGGTCGAGCACCACGGTCTGGCAGCGCCCGTCGATGACGTAGGCCCATTCCGCCGCGATGGCGTGCCAGTGCAGCTCGCGCGAGGCGCCGGGCTCGAGGAACATGTGCACGCCCGCGATCCCCTTGCTGATGGGGAACTGGTGCACCGTCGCCTCCTTGGCCCAGCCGCCGGAGGTCACCTTCGGGCGGTTGCCGTCGAGGGAGAAGCGGAAGTCGGGCATCGCGCCGACATCCTGCGGATCGTGATAGGCGACCTTGGCGCCCGGCGGCAGCGAGACCGACCGGCGGCCGAACCCGCCGTCGCCCGGGTTGCCGTGGTCGTGCTCGAGGGCCTGCGCTCCCGAGGCCATCAGGGTGCCGGCGCCGAGCGCCGCCGTGCCGAGAAACAGCCGTCGCGACTGGTCCATGGTGTCCTCTCCCCCAGAAGATCGACGGGACCGGCCGCGCCGGTCGCGTCGTCCGCCGCCCGTGCCGGGCCGTCGTGGCGGGACGCTGGAGGAAGCCGGTGCGCCAGTGAAACGCATTGTCGGCATCGGCCCATGGCCGCCATTCATGATGGATCGGTTCGACGAGGAGGGATCGCCGGATGTCCTGGCAGCTCTGGGCACTGGTCTCGGCGGTGTTCACGGCGGCGACGGCGCTGCTCGCCCGGGCCGGCAGCGCCGGCGCGGAGTCGGATGCCGCCGCCTTCATGCGCTCGGTGGTCATCCTCCTGGCGCTCGGGGCGATCTGCCTCGCCACCGGCCAGTGGCAGGCGCTGCGCGGCCTCACCGGGCGCAACCTCGGCCTCCTCAGCCTGTCGGGCCTTGCCACCGCGGGGTCGTGGGCCTGCTACTTCCGGGCGCTCAAGACCGGCGGCGCGGCGCAGGTCGCGACCCTCAACAAGCTGTCGATCGTGCTGGTCGCCGTGCTCGGCGCGACGCTGCTGGGCGAGCGCCTGTCGGGGATCAACTGGCTCGGGATCGGCCTCGTCACCGCCGGCGCCTACCTGCTCGCCTACCGGGGCTGAGGGGGCCGGCGCGCACCGGTCGGCCACGGCGTCCGGGTCCGGGAGAGAGCCCGCCCGCCGGCCCGGTGCCGCGAGGACGGGTTGGTCGCCGGCGATCTCAAGGACGTGCCCCCCTCGCCCCGAGCCCGCCGCCGCGCGGTTGACGCTCGCCGGGCGGCTCTAGATTCTCCCTCGTCGAGCTTGGAAGGAATCGTCTGATGCGTGCGCTTGCTGTTTCGATCGGATTGCTGACGGCCCTGTGGGTCGCCCCCGCGGCCGCGCATGGGTGCCATCAGGGCTGGCAGCAGGCCCCCGCCGAGGGCTGGCACAGCCACGGCATGAAGTGCGAGCCGCGCAAGGGGCTCGGCGTCTCCCGTCGGAACAAGGCGCACGGCCGCCGCGCCGCCTGAGCAGGCTCGCGTCGGCAGGCCAACGCGTCGTCCGCCGAGACGTCTGCTTACCGCCGAGACTTCCGCTTATCCGGCGGCATGGCGGCGGCGCGATCCCCTGCCGCCCATCCGTGAGGTCCCGTGCGTCGCTTTCCGCCCGAGAGGATCGTCTGCCTGACCGAGGAGACGGTCGAGACCTTGTACCTCCTCGGTGAGGACCACCGCATCGTCGGCGTCTCGGGCTACGCCGTCCGGCCGCCGCGGGTCCGGCGGGAGAAACCGCGCGTGTCGGCCTTCACCTCGGCCGACATCCCGAAGATCCTGGCGCTGTCACCCGACCTCGTCCTCACCTTCTCCGACCTGCAGGCGGACATCGTCGCCGCGCTGATCCGGGCCGGCGTGGCGGTGCACGCGTTCAACCAGCGCGACGTGGCGGGCATCCTGGCGATGATCCGCCTGCTCGGCGCGCTCGTCGGGGTTCCCGAAAAGGCGGAGGCGCTGGCGCGCGGCTACGAGGACAGGCTCGCGGCGGTCCGGGCCGCGACGGCCGGCCTGCCCCGGCCGCGGGTCTATTTCGAGGAATGGGACGAACCGCTGATCTCCGGGATCGGCTGGGTCTCGGAACTCGTCGCGGTCGCCGGCGGCGACGACGTCTTTCCGGCCCTGCGCGTGGGCCAGGCCGCCCGCGACCGCATCGTGTCGCCCGGGCAGGTGATCGCGGCGGCGCCGGACCTCATCCTGGCGTCCTGGTGCGGCAAGAAGGTCGTCGCGTCGCGCATCGCGTCCCGGTCCGGATGGGCCGGGATCCCGGCGGTCCGCGCCGGGCGGATCGTCGAGATCAAGTCGCCCCTGATCCTGCAGCCGGGCCCGGCCGCCCTGTCGGACGGCCTCGACGCGGTGTGTCGCGCGCTCGACGCCGTCCGGGCGGACGACGACTATCGTTCCCTTCCGCCGGCTTGACCGATCGCCCGGCGCGCCGGCCGGTCATGGACCTTCGCGTGCGGCGGGGCGGTGTCGCCAGGATGGGCCGGCCCTTACCACCTGGTAAGGGGGGTGAAGTGTTTGATTTCGTTGATAGTGATCGCCCGGGACATGCTCCGGGCCCGAGGTCGGGCGCGATGCGATGTCGTCACGCGCCGCGCGGCGGTAGGATCAGCGGCCGACCCCGCGGGTGACGGGCGAGTGCCCGGCGCTTCCCCGCGGTGGAGGCCTCGCGCTGCGTCGGCATGGCCGATCCGGGCGCCGGCGGTCCGACCCACGTCCCGGCCGCGGGGCGGTCGGCGGATCTCGCAAGACAGTTCGACCTCGCGTCGGGGCCTTGTCCCACTCTCGACCTCATCCTTCGGTGTCGGCGCACCGAAGATGGGCTGGCCTCGAAGAAGGGCATGGATCGCACAAGGCCTCCCGACCCCCGTCCCACCGGCCCGGTCGGCTCTCGGCTACCCCCGCATCGTCCGCGAACCGATCCGCTCGGCCGCCGCGGAAGGCCGCGGCGCTCGTCCGGGCCGCGGCTCCGCCGAGCGCGTCCGGCGCCGCCCTCGTCCCCGGTCGGCGCGAGCCGGCGGATCCGGCTCAGGCCTTGCCCGCCCGATAGGCGGCCAGGAGCTCGGGGAGCCGTCCGGCGAGGTAGTCGCCGAAGCCGGGTTCGCTCGCCTCGTCGGTTGTCACCCGCACGCCGGCCGTGCTGCGCTCGACGCGGGCGAACTTCAGGCCCTTGGCGTCCTTCAGCGTCTCGGCCCTCGGCCTCCCGACCGCCTTCGGGGTCGTCGTGAGCGCCGCCAGCACGGCGGCGAACCGCTCGTCCGACGTCTTGCCGGCGAGGTTCGGGGCGGCGAGGGCCTCGTCGATCTGCCCGGGTGCGGCGGCCTTGATCCGGTCGGCCAGGGTGAGCCAGTTCGGCCGGCCGATCCTCGGGGCGGGCCCGATTGTGGCGAGCACGGGGGCGGGAATCGCGTCCGCGACCGTCAGCAGGCTCGAGAGGTGGGTGGCCTGCAGGCCCATCGCCTTGGCGATGACGTCCCGGGCGACCCCGGCCTGCACCATGTTCCGGGCGAAGTGGGCCCGCTCGATGTAGCTGAGGTCGGCCCGCGCGAGGTTCTCGGACCCCTGCGCGATGATGAGCTCGGTGTCGCTCAACGGGCGCACGATGGCCCGCAGCGGACGGCCCAGGAGGCGCGCCGCGCGGTGCCGCCGCCGGCCGTAGGCGATCTCGTAGCGGCCGGGCTCGCCGGGCTTCGGGCGGACCAGGGCGGGACTGCGCTGCCCCTCCTGGCGGATCTGCTCGACGAAGGCGTCGAACGCCGCGTCGGTCGTGTCGGGCACGCGGTCGGCGATCGCGGACGGGTCGCAGATCTCCGGATCGAGCTCGACCACGCTGCCGTCGCGCTCGGCGTCGGCGGCCGCGCGCGCCTGTTCCTGCGCCTGCCAGGCCGCACCGAAGGAGCGGGCCGCGGCGGTCCGGCGCGGGGAGGGGGGATTACCAGCTGGTAAGGGGGGTGAAGTCGTTGATGGCGTTGAGGATGGGGTGTCCGGCGCCAGTTCCGGCGCGGGCCGGGCCATCAGGTGGCGGATGCTCTTGCTCATGCCCGCCCCCACGCGGTGCGGATCAGCGCCTCGATCTCCCGGTTGACGTCGTCGAAGGCGTCCAGCGCCCGCCGGTAGGTGGCACGGCTCACCTCGTCGCTGCGGTCCCGGCCGAGCGGCGTCTCGTAGATGGTCTGGCCGATGAGGCCGGAGGTCGAGACGGCCGGGGTCTGGAGCATCGCCTTGGGCAGCACGTAGCTCCCGAACAGGTCCTGCAGCATCCCGACGACCGAGGTCTGCGGCACGCTCTGCGGGTCGTACCGGGTGATGAGGTAGCGGAACCAGTCCTGGGCCGGCGGCGGAGCGCCCTCGGCCTGCACCGTCTCCATGAGATCGCTCATCATCGTGAGGAACTGGCGCATCGACGCGAGGTCGATCATCTGCGGATGAACGGTGATCAGGGTCGCGGTGGCCGCGCAGAGGGCCGAGATCGCGAAATAGCCGAGCCGGGGAGGGCAGTCGATCACCACCACGTCGTAGTCCGCGGCCACGCTCTCGATCGCGACGGGCAGGCGGGCGAAGAACGGGGGACCGCCCGACCTTCGCCGCTCGGGGCTCGACATCAGCGGGGCGTAGAACTCGAACTCCTCGAGCTCGAGGTTCGCCGAGGCGAGGTCGAGCCCGGTGAAGTAGGTCTTGCGGATCACCTCCCGCAACGGGCGCTGGCCCTCGCCGTAGCGGACGGCGTCGTAGATCGTCGGAAAGCTGTCGTCCGGGCGGATGCCGAGCAGGGTGGACAGGCTGGCCTGCGGGTCGGCGTCGATCGCCAGCACGCGGTAGCCGTGGAGGGCGAGGTAGTGGGCGAGCCCGGCCGTGTGCGTGGTCTTGGCCGAGCCGCCCTTGAAGTTCGTCAGCGCGATGACCTGGAGGTGCTCGCCCTTCGCCGCGTCGCGGTGCGGCAGGTAGCCCCGCCCGACGCGGTCGATCTCGTGGAGGTATCGGCGCACCGCGTGGATCTCGGCCAGCGTGAAGTAGCGCCGTCCCGCCGGCCCGATCTCGAGGTCCGGCGTGAGCCGGTCGAAGGGAAGCTGGCGCAGGCGCACCTCGGTGATGCCGAGCAGCCGCGCCGTCTCGCCGGCCGAGAACCGCCGCAGGGTCTTCTGCGCCGTCGGGGGATAGAAGCCGACGGCGAGGTCCTGCAGTTTCCCGCCCAGAAGCCGAGCATGGCTCGCCGCGATCTGATTGGAGGGCGTCTCGGCGCCATCCATGGGGACGTGCTGGTTCATGACCCTTCTCGCTAGCGGTCAAACGACGGAATACGCCATACCACCGCTAGCGACGTGATGGGATCGTTTCGGGCCGGACGCGGCGTCCCCCCGCAAGCCCCGCACAAGCTTGTCCCCGGTGCCGGCATGGCGGCGAGGGGAGGGAAGGCGAGGCGAAGCGGGGGAAGGGGAGAGGAGGGGAGGGGAGCCGCCCGGCTCCGTCACCACCGGATTCCTTCCGGCGGACGGCGCCCTCGCCGCCTCCCTGGGGACCGCCTCCCGCGGGCGGGCGGCCGCGGCGTCCCGCCGCTCGTCGCGTTCGGGTGCGCCGCCTCAGTACCCGGCCGCGGCGAGGGCGCCGTCCGCGGCGCGCGGCTCCGGGCCCTGCCCGAGATAGAGCCGCCGGATGTCGTCGCGGGCGCGCAGCGCCCGGGCGGGGCCCTCCAGGACCGAACGGCCGGTCTCCAGCACCACGCACCGATGGGCGTGGCGCAACGCCAGGGCGACGTTCTGCTCGGCCACCAGCAGCGTCAGGCCCTCGGCGCGGTTGAGGCCGACCAGGATGGCGTAGATCTCGTCGGTCACCTTCGGGGCGAGGCCCATCGACGGCTCGTCGAGGACGAGGAGGCGCGGGCGCCCCATCAGGGCGCGGCCGATCGCCGTCATCTGCTGCTCCCCGCCCGAGACGAGGCCCGCCGGCAGCCCGCGCTTCTGCGCGAGGCGCGGGAACAGGGCGTAGATCCGCTGGAGGTCCGCGCGCAACTCGCTCCGGCCCGAGCCGCGGCCGAGGCCGCCCGCGACCAGGTTCTCCTCGACGCTGAGGCTGCGGAAGCAGTGGCGTCCTTCCAGCACGCCGACGAGGCCGCCGCGCACCAGCGCGTCCGTGCGGGTCCGCGTCACGTCCCGTCCCGCATAGGACGCGCGGCCGGCGGCTATCCGCCCGCCGGAAGCGGGCAGGAGGTTCGAAACCGCTCGGAGCAGCGTGGTCTTGCCGGCGCCGTTGGAGCCGGCAAGCGCGACGATCTCCCCCTCGCGGACCGTCAGGTCGACCCGGGACAGGGCGCGGACGCCGTCGCCGTAGACCGCCTCCAGCGCCTCGACGCGCAGGAGATCCCGCCCGGCGGTCACTTGACGTCCGCCGAGGCGCGCTTGCCGGATTGGGCGTCCGCCCGCTCCTCGGCGGCGCAGTCCCGGGGCGTCAGGCCGTGCTCCTTGGCGTAGGCGGTCGAGGAGGCCTCGATGATCGGGCGCAGGGTCGCCCAGTCGGGCTTGATCCAGTCGGAGACGACGGTCCATTTCGCGCCGTCCCACTGCTGGAACGTGACGCGGCCCTCGCCCTCGTGGTTGGCGCAGGTGACGTTGATCGAGTGGAACAGCCCCTTGGCGCCGAGCGCGGCGACCCGCGCCTCGTCGAGGCGCAGGTGCTCGAAGCCCCAGCGGACCTCGTCGCCGGTCAGGGTGCGGTGGCCGAACCTCTCCTGGGCGATCCGCACGGCCTCGACGTTCAGGATGCCGTTCAGCACGCCGAGATTGTGGTAGACGCTGCCGATCCGCTTCCGGTCGGCGAGGTTGCCCGCGCCCTTGTCGTAGACCGCGCGGACGATCTCCTGGATGACCGGGTACTGCGCGCCGGAGGCCTGGGTGGTGATGGCGACGTAGCCCTTGGCGGCCTCGCCGGCCGGGATCACGTCCTCCTCGGAGTTGGACCAGACGTTGCCGACGATGCGGCTGGCGGGGAATCCGGTCTTCTGCGCCGTCTTGAGGGCGACGGGGTTCATCACGCCCCAGCCGCGTACCACCACGTAATCCGGCTTCAGGCGGCGGATGGCGAGCCACTGCGATTGCTGCTCGTTGCCGGGATGCGGCACCTCGATCTGCTCGACCTTGAAGCCGTAGCGCTTCGCCAGCAGGTCGTAGATCGGGATCGTCTCCTTGCCGTAGGGCGAGCCGTGGTAGAGCACCGCGATCGTCTTGCCCTTCAGCCCGTCGAGGCCGCCCTCGCGGCCGGCGAGGTATTCGACGATGCCGGAGGTCTCGCTGTAGGGGTTGAGCAGCAGCGGGAAGACGTAGGGAAACACCCGCCCGTCGGTGGAATCGGTGCGGCCGTGGTTGATCGTGATCAGCGGCACCTTGTCGGCGGTGATGCGGTCGATCATCGCGTAGGCGATGCCGACCGAGAGCGGGTTCCAGGCCGCGATACCGGGGCGCGACTTCAGCCGCTCGTAGACCTCGACGCCCCGCTCCACCTCGTACTGGGTCTCGCCCTCGCTCCAGGTGAGCTTGACGCCGTTCACGCCGCCGTCGCGGCCGTTGACGAGGTTCAGGTAGTCGATGAACCCGCCGAAGAAGCCCGTCCCCCCGGCGGCGTAGGGCCCGACGCGGTAGCTCTGGAGCGGGAAGTACTGCTCGTCGGCGGAGGCGCCGGCGCCCAGGGCGAGGAGGGCGGCGCCCGCCAGCAGGGCGCGGATCGGGGTCGTGCGGGGCATCGCGAAAAATCTCCGTCGGGAATGGGAGCGGGGAGGGCGGGTCAGGCCGGGACGCGCCGGGGGCGGTCGAACAACCGGTCGAGGAGGCGGTCGAGAAGGGCGCTGAGGCCGGCCGGCTCGCGGATCAGGACCGCGACGATGAGCGCGCCGAGCACGATGCGCTGGACCATCTCCAGCGTGCCGGAATCGAAGCCGTCGCCGAGGAGGGCGGCGCCGAGCCGCGACAGGACCAGCGGCAGCACGACGATGAAGCCCGCGCCCAGGAAGGCGCCCCGCAGGGTACCGAGCCCGCCGATGATGACGATGAACAGGATCTGGAACGAGCGGTCGAGGTTGAACCCCGCCGGCTCCACGGTGCGCAGGTAGGCGAAGGCCCACAGCACCCCGGCGACGCCGACGACGAAGGAGGACAGCGCGAAGGCGAGGAGCTTGGTGCGCGCCACCCTCACGCCGACGATGCGCGCCGCCGTCTCCTGGTCGCGGATCGCCACGAGGTCCCGCCCGGTCGGCGAGCGCACGAGGCGCCAGGCGGCGAACGTGAGGAGCGAGACGACGACGAGCGAGACCGCGTAGCGCCCGCGGGCATCCTCGAACGACCATCCGGCCAGGACGAGGCGCGGGGCGCCGATCACGCCCGACGGGCTGTCGTTCGACAGCCACCCGATGCGGTTGAGCGCCCAGGCGACGAAGAACTGCGCGGCGAGCGTCGAGACCGCGAGGTAGAATCCCCGCAGCCGCAGGGCGGGCAGCCCCGCGACGAGGCCGGCCGCCGCCGCGGCGAGCCCCCCGCCGAGGAACGCGGCCGGCAGGGGCAGGCCGGGGACGCGCAGGGACAGGTTGAAGGCCGCGTAGGCCCCGACCGCCATGAAGGCGGCCGAGCCCAGGGACAGGAGGCCGGCATAGCCGACCAGCAGGTTGAGCCCGAGCCCCGCGAGGGCGAGCGCCAGGAAGGGCGTGAGGATCGCCTCGAGCAGGTAGTCCCCGGCGACGAGCGGCACGAGCCCGTAGGCGAGGGCGAGGAGCAGCCCGATCCCGGCCGGTCCGGACAGGTGCCGGAACCGTGCGGAATGGGCAGGAGCGGTCATGGGAGTGGTCATGGGAGTGCTCACGGGATCACGCCCTCTCGACGCTGCGCCGGCCGAACAGGCCGGCCGGGCGGACGAGCAGCAGGGCGAGCGCCGCCACGTAGGCGAACCAGCCCTCGATGCCGCCGCCGATCACGGGGCCGAGATAGACCTCCGCCAGCTTCTCGGCGGCGCCGACGATCAGCCCGGCCACGATGGCCCCGGCGATGGAATCGAACCCGCCCAGCACGAGCACCGGAAGTGCCTTGAGCACCACGAGGGAGAGGGAGAACTGCACCCCGAGGCGCGCCCCCCAGAGCAGCCCGGCGACCAGGGCGACGACGCCGGAGGCGATCCACACCGCCGACCAGATCCGCGGCAGGCGAAGCCCGATGCCGAGCGCCGCCAGCGGGTCGTCGGCCACCGCCCGGAAGGCGAGGCCGGTGCGGGTGGTGTGGAAGAACAGGGTGAGCACCGCGACCAGCACCCCGGCGATCGCCGCGGCGACGAGGTCGAACCGGCTCACCAGGACGCCGCCGAACTCGAGCGGCGTGTCGTCGATGCCGAGATCGAGCGCGTGGACCTGCGTGCCCCAGGCCAGCTGCGCGGCGCCCTCGATGACGTAGGCGACGCCCAGCGTCGCCATGAACAGGGTGATGGGCGGCTGGTTCACCAGCGGGCGCAGCACCGCCCGCTCGACGGCGAGGCCGACCAGCGCCATCACGGCGAGCGTCGCCGCGAAGGCCGCCGGGACGGGCAATCCCCGCTCGACCAGGCTGACGAAGGTCAGCGCCGCGAAGAGCACCATCGCCCCTTGCGCGAAGTTGAGCACGCCCGAGGTCTTGTAGATCAGCACGAAGCCGATCGCCACGAGGGCGTACATCACGCCCGACAGGAGGCCGCCGACGACGACCTCGATGAAGAACGAGACGTCGGGGCTCATGCCGCCTCTCCCGCGTGCTCGTCGCCGCCGAGATAGGCGGCGATCACCGCCGGGTCGGCCTGGACCTGCGCCGGGGTGCCGTGGGCGATCCGGCGCCCGTGATCCAGCACGGTGACGCGGTCCGAGAGGCGCATGACGACGCCGATATCGTGCTCGATCAGCACGATTGCGCTGCCAAGGCGCTCCTGCGCCTCCCGGATGAAGCGGCTCATCTGCGCCTTCTCGGTGGCGGTCATGCCGGCCATCGGCTCATCGAGGAGCAGGAGGCGCGGCCGCGCGACCAGCGCCCGGGCGAGCTCGACCCGCTTCTGGACGCCGAACGGCAGGGTCCCGGCCGGCCTGTCGGCCATCGCGGCGAGGTCGAGGTCGGCGATCACCTCCGCGGCCCGCGCCCGGTGGGCTTGCGCCTCGCGCCTCGCGTGGGGCAGGCCGAGCGCTTGCGCGACAAATCCCGCCCGCTGCGCGCCGGCAAGGCCGGAGAGTACGTTGTCGAGAACGCTCAAGCCCTTGAACAGGGCGAGGTTCTGGAACGTGCGCGCGACCCCGAGCGCCGCGAGGCGCCCCGGCGGGACGGTCGAGAAGGTCGCCTCGCCGATCCGCACGCGGCCGGATTGCGGGACGTAGAGGCCGCTGATCGCGTTGATCAGCGAGGACTTGCCGGCGCCGTTCGGGCCGATCACCGCGTGGATCTCGCCGGGTTCGACCGCGAGGTCGATCGCCTCGAACGCGGTCGTGCCGCCGAAGGCCAGCGTGAGGCCCTCGATGGCCAGGATGGCGGAGCCGGCCGATGGCGCGGCTCGCGGCGGTGCTAAAGCCAAGGCTCGCGCGCGGCGCCGCGGCGCGGCCCGGCCGGGCAAGGGCGCCACCCGCCTCAAGGCGGCCGGCAGCCAGGACGAGTGCGGTGGGGCGGACGAGACCATCGCTCCGGCAGCTTCCTGTTCAAGAAGAGATATGCGAAAGCCGGGATCGATTGCCGCGCGAGGCGTCAATACAATCGAGATTGGCTGATGCCGATGATTTAACGGCCGTCTCGACGCGCTGTCAAAAGCATTGAACGCTCTTTTTCAGCGCGTTCCTGCGTCGATTTTTTCTCGGGTGCCGCGCCGGAAGGGAGATTTCGTCTGCCGACCCGCAGCGGCTCCGCGGCCTCCCCGGTTCTCAACACCTTGCTGGCGCTCGGCCCGCCGCGCCCTGCCCCGCGCCGGGGACGCCCGGTCCTGCGGAGGGCGATGACGCTCCGCACCTCTCAGCGCTTGATGGCGTCGAGCACGCCGCGGTACCGGTTCGCCTGCGCGCCGACATCGTCATCGGCGGGTCGGCGCGCAACATCGGCAAATGCGTGATCTTGTCGACCAAAGTATAAACATTTGGTGCTGTCCGAGACAACGTGACAGGATGCAATACTTTTAATTTATATATTAGTATAAGCTCAAACTAAAAACGATCACGGAAAATGCATTGGAAGGCCCATACCATTTGAGAACGAAAGACAATCAGCGAGGGATAGAAACCTGCATTGGACAAGGGAGATTCCAGTGGCGTGTATGATCGGTAAAAAATTTCAGCGGAATCGATTTTATAGTTGAATAATATGAGAAATTACGTTGAATAATACAGAAAAAATCCCAATATACGGGGTATTTTTAACAATTCATTATTATATGACCTTGTATAAAGGCATGGGCTTACTGGGATAGAGTGCATGATCTTTAAAGTAATGGGACGGCGTCGTTTGGGCATTGGCACGGCCCGCAGCCAAATCGGCGTCTCCGGCCGCGCTACTGCGATGATCCTGGCGACCGTCTGCGCGTCGTTCGCCGTCGGCTCGACCTACATCTACGTCACCCAAGCCGACGCCCTGCAGCGCGACGTCACCGCCAACATGGCCAAGCTCGGATCGACCGCCTCGCGCAGCGTCGGAAACTGGCTGCGCGGCAAGATCGACCTGACCCAGATGCTCGCCCAGCAGGCCGCCCTCCACGGCATCGACGCCGCCTCGGATCGCGCCCTCGACCTGCCGATCTCGCGCGACAGCTTCCTCATCAGCTACGTCAGCCGCACCGACGGCTTCTTCTCCCAGATGCCCAAGGAGGACCTGCCCCCCGGCTACGATCCGCGCAAGCGACCCTGGTACCAGGCCGCGGTCGCCGCCGACGGGCCGATCCTCACCGAACCCTACGGCGCCGCCGCCCGGTCGGGCAGCCTCACCATCACCAGCGCCGCCCCGATGCGCGACTCGAAGGGCGCGCTGCTCGGCGTCGCGGGCAGCGACTTCGACCTCGACGCGCTCGCCCGCATGATCAACGCCATCGACACCGGCGGCACCGGCTACGCCTACCTGGTGTCGCGCGCCGGCAAGATCCTGATCCACCCCCGCGCCGAGCTCAACGGCAAGCCCCTGTCAGACCTGATCACCG
>NZ_FOEB01000038.1:0-39007 GCF_900110515.1 Methylobacterium sp. ap11
GATAATGCTGGCGCAGGTTGGAATGTGGCCGGAACAGGCGACTTCAATGGCGATAGTCAGAGCGACGTCGTACTACATGGCGCAGGTGGTACAGTTGCGGCCTGGCTCATGAATGGCACAAATGTTAGCGAAGTAAGCCCTATCGGATATGCCGGTGAAAATTGGGGTGTCGTTGCCGGATAAAATTGTTGTAGGCCGGAATAGTAATATATTCCGGCCTACAACGAGATCGAGACGTAATTACTCAGGGGGTGTCGGGACGGCGCGGCTCGGTCGCGGCGGGTTCGTCGGGTCGCCCCCCCTTGCCGAAACGCGGTTTGGCTGATTCGTTATCGGGATGAGCCGCAGTGACCTCGACCGCCTGAGCAAGGAGGAACTGATCGAGCTGGTGCTGAAGCTGCACCGGCCCGAGAAGACCTCGCGCACCTCGTCCAGGCCGCCGGCGAGCGACCGCAAGGAGCGGCGCGAGAAGGCCCGGCCGGGCGGCGCCAAGCCCGGGCATGAGGGCTACAAGCGGGCGCTGAGCGCCGACCCGGATCATGTGGTGGAGCATCGACCGGCCTTGTGCTCAGCCTGCGGCGAGCAGCTGCCCGCCGCGCTGCCGGCCGAGGTAATCAGCGTCCATGAGCGGATTGAACCGCCCCGGGTTTCCCGGAGGCTCCAACTTCTGAGAGGATGGAGCCATGACGAAGCGAACAACGCCGTTTTCCCCCAAGGTGCGCGAGCGTGCGGTGCGGATGGTGCGCGAGCACGAGAGCGAGCACGGCTCGCAATGGTCGGCGATCCAGTCGATTGCGGCCAAGATCGGCTGCTCGGGCGAGACGCTGCGGAACTGGGTGCGCCAGTCCGAACGCGACCAGGGCGTGCGTCCCGGCCAGACGACGGACGAGCGCGAGCGGATCAAGGCGCTTGAACGTGAGGTTCGCGAGTTGCGCCAGGCCAACGAGATCCTGCGCAAAGCGTCGGCATATTTCGCCATGGCGGAGCTCGACCGCCGGTCGCGGCCATGATCAGCTTCATCGACGATCATCGAGAGGTCTACGGGGTCGAGCCGATCTGCAGGGTGCTGCCGATCGCCCCGTCGACCTACTACGTGCACGCCGCCCGACGTGCCGACCCCGAGAAGCAACCGGTTCGTGCGCGCAGCGACGCCGCGTTAATGATCGAGATCCAGCGCGTATTCGAGGCCAACTTCTTCGTCTACGGGGTGCGGAAGGTCTGGCGGCAACTAGCCCGGGAGGGGATCGTGACCGCTCGCTGCACGGTAGCGCGGCTGATGCGCAAGATGAGCTTGGCGGGGGTGGTGCGCGGCAGGGCCGTTCGCACCACGATCCCCGACCCGGCCGCAGCTTGCCCCCTCGACCGCGTCAACCGTCAGTTCAAGGCTCCCCGGCCGAACGCCTTGTGGGTCAGCGACTTCACCTACGTGGCGACGTGGTCGGGCTTCGTCTATGTAGCGTTCGTCATCGATGTGTTCGCCCGGCGCATCGTCGGCTGGTGGGCCTCACGCAGCGCTCACGCAAGCTTCGTGCTGGATGCTCTGGAGCAGGCCCTGCACGAGCGTCGTCCCGTCCAGGGTAGCGGACTGGTGCATCACTCGGACCGCGGCTCGCAATACTTGGCTCTACGGTACACCGAGCGCCTGGCCGGAGCCGGCATCGAGCTGTCAGTCGGCAGCGTTGGCGACAGCTACGACAACGCCTTGGCGGAGACGATCAACGGCCTGTTCAAGGCGGAGGTCATCCACCGACGCGGACCCTGGCGCTCCTTCGAGGCGGTCGAGTACGCCACCCTCGAGTGGGTCGACTGGTACAACCACCGTCGCCTCCTGGCGCCGATCGGCAACGTCCCTCCCGCAGAGGCCGAAGCGCGCTATCATGCTCACGTCGGCGACCAAGCCTTGGCCGCCTGACCCAAGACAAACAGCCTCCGAAAAACACGGAGCGGTTCACCAGCACGTCCACCTGCCGCAGCTTGGCCACCGCCTCTTCCGGCTTGTGCTTCTTCGTTCCCATCGCGTCCGTCCTCCGTCGGCTCAAAGCCATACTTCAGGGCGGACCACTCCAACGGGGGCTGACCAACTAGGTGCATCAATATTTTTATTGCTATTAGCATCATCTTTCATGCCCCGCCGTCGAGGTCGTCTCGCGCACTGGCGACAGCAGGTAGTCGATCACCCGGCGCCGGCCGGTGCGGATCTCCACCGTCGCGGTCATGCCCGGGGTCAGCGCCACGTCCTTGCCGTCGGCCTTGATGAAGGTCTGCGACAGGGCCACGGTCACGGGGAAGATCAAGTTCTGGGTCTTCTGCGTGCCCGTCACCGGGTTCAGGCCCTGGCCCCGCGCCACCGAGAGCGCGTCGCTGCCACCGCTCGCCTCGCGGTCGTCGACCGCGTCGCGCGACACCCGCACGACCTGGCCGTCGATCGAGCCGTAGCGGGTGAACGGGAAGGCATCGATCTTCACCACCGCCTCCTGGCCGGGCAGCACGAAGCCGATGTCCTTGTTCTGGACCTGGGCCTCGACCTCGATCGGCCCGTCGGTCGGCACCACCACCATCAGGGGCTGGCCCGCCGTCACCACCTGGCCGAGCGTCGTCACCGCGAGCTGCTGCACCGTGCCGGAGATCGGCGCCTTGAGCGCGGTGCGCTCGCGCTTGAGCTGCGCCTTCACCACGTCCTGCACCAGGGCGTCGCGCTTCTGCGCGGCTTCCGTCAGCGCCTGGTACTGGCGCGCCACGGTCTCGCTGGTGAGCTGGGTGATGCGCCGCTGCAGCGAGACCGCGCCCGCCTTGGCCTCGGTCAGCTGGCCGCGGTCGTAGGCGAGGTCGGCCGAGACCTGCTCGACCTGCTGCACCGCGTCGATCACCGCCGCGCGGGTGCCGGCGGACTTCGCCACCAGGGTCTCGCGCATGTCGGCGCGCTCCTTGAGCACCGCCTGCAGGCGCATCCGCGCCGCGATGCTGGCGGTGAAGCGCTCCTGCGTCGCGACCTTCTCGGCGAGCTGGGCCTCGAACGCCTCGCGGGTGGTGACGTACTGGCCGATCTCGGCCAGCATCGCCCCCTCCTCGCGCGCGCGCACCGCCGGCGGCACGCCGGCCGGGAAATCCACCTTGGCGGTGAGCCGGTTCTTCTCCACCGCCTCGATCGTCGCGCGCCGCCGGGCGATCTGGGCCTCGAGCGCCGCGAGGTCGCCCTGGCGCGAGGACAGGTCGGCCTCTGCTTCCGTGGGCTCGAGCGTCAGGAGCACGTCGCCGGCCTGGACCCGGCTGCCGTTCTCGACCGCGATGGTCTGGACCTTGCCGGTGTCGAAGGGCTGCACGACCTTCGAGCGGCCGGACGGCTGGATGCGCGCGGTCGCGACCGCGTGGATGTCGATCTGGGCGAAGATGCTCCAGACCAAAGCCGCGCCGAACATCAGGCACATCACCCAGGTGAACACCACCGCGTAGGGCGAGGGCGGGGTGTCGAGGATCTCGAGATGGGCCGGCAGGAACTCCTGGTCGGAGCGGTCGTCGGCGAGCCGCCGCACCCGCTCGGACAGGCCGCGCGGGCTGAAGCGGGCCGGCGGCGGGGGCTGGCGCCGCGGGGTCGGCAGGTTGGGGGAGGCGGGTTGCGGGGCGGCGCTCACGCGGCTTCTCCCTGGGCTGAGCCGTGGTCGGACTGGAGGCGCCAGAGGCGGCCGTAGAGCGAAGTCGGCCGCTCGACGAGTTCCCGGTGGGTGCCGTCCTCGACGATGCGCCCCTCCTGCACGGCGATGATGCGGTCGCAGATCCGCACCGCGGCGAGGCGATGCGCGATGATGATGACGGTGCGGCCGCGCACGATGTGCTTCATGTTCTCCTGGATGATCCGCTCGCTCTCGTAGTCGAGCGCCGAGGTCGCCTCGTCCAGGATCAGGATGCGCGGGTTGGTGGCGAGCGCGCGCGCAATGGCGAGCCGCTGGCGCTGCCCGCCCGACAGGTTGGCGCCGCGCTCCTCGATCGGGGTGTCGTAGCCGAGCGGCAGGCGGTTGATGAACTCGTCGGCACCGGCGAGGCGGGCCACCTGCATCACCTGCGCCCGCGACAGGCCGGGATTGGCGAGCGCGATGTTCTCGAACACCGTCTTGTTGAACAGGAGGTTCTCCTGGAGCACGACGCCGATCTGCCGCCGCAGCCAGGCCGGATCGACCTGGGCGATGTCGACGCCGTCGACCAGCACCTGGCCCTTCTCGGGCACGTAGAGGCGCTGGAGCAGCTTGGTGAAGGTCGACTTGCCCGAGCCCGACGGGCCGACGATGCCGATGACCTGGCCGGCCGGGATGTCGAGGCTGACGTCCTTCAGCACTTCGGGCGTGCCGGGCTGGTAGCGGAACGACACGCCCCGCACCGTGACCTGGCCCTTGGCCGGCGGCAGGTGGGCTTGCGCCAGCGCCCGGGTCTCCGGCGGGCAGTTGAGCACGTCGGCGAGGCGCTCGAGCGACACCTTGACCTGCTGGAAGTCCTGCCAGAGCTGGGACAGGCGCAGGATCGGGGCGGTGACCTGGCCCATGATCATGTTGAAGGCGATCAGGCTGCCGACGGTCAGCTCGCCGTTCATCACCGCGTAGGCGCCGAAGAACAGCACCAGCGCGGTCGTGACCTTCGAGATGTACTGGATCGCATTCTGGCCGATGCTGGCCACCAGGCCGGCGACGAACGAGGTCTTGACGTAGGCGGCGAGCCGCTCGTCCCACTGGCTCTTCAGGGTCGGCTCGACCGCGAGCGCCTTGACGGTGTGGATGCCGACCACCGACTCGATCAGGAACTGGCTCGACAGGGCCGAGCGGTTGAAGCGCTCGAGCGTCTTGTCGCGCAGGATCGGCCGCAGCAGCACCGCCACCAGGATGTAGCACGGGATCGACAGGGTGACGATCAGCGCCAAGAGCGGCGAGTAGAAGTACAGGACGGCGAGGAAGATGAACGTGAAGGGGACGTCGATCGCCGAGGTCAGCGCCTGGCCGGTGAGGAAGTTGCGCACCGTCTCGAGTTCGCGCACGCGCGCGACGGTCTGGCCAGCGGGCCTGGTCTCGAAATAGCCGAGCGGCAGGCGCATCAGGTGGTCGAACAGGCGCGCGCCGAGCTCGACGTCGATGCGGCTGGCGGTATGCGTGAGGATGTAGCCGCGCAGGTATTGCAGCACGACGTGGAACAGGCCGAGCACCACGAGGCCGACGGCGACCAGCGTCAGGGTCGAGTAGCCGCGGTGGACCAGCACCTTGTCGATGGTGATCTGGAAGAAGATCGGGGTGATGAGGGCGCAGAGCTGGATGAACAGCGAGGCGACCAGCACCGTGACGAGCGGCTTGCGGTAGCGCCAGACCGAGGGCGCGAACCAGGTCAGGCCGAAAGTGTGGAGCGCCGTCTGGAGGTTGGCGCGGCGCGCGACGAGCACGATGGTGCCGGTCCAGCGGGGTAGGAACGCCTCGGCCTCGACGTGGTCGGCGGTGCGGGCGACGGGGTCGATGATCCGGAGCTTGCCGTCCTCGAAGCGCCGGCCGAGCACGACGAAGCGGCCGTCCTCGACCTCGAGGATCGCCGGCAGCGGGATGCCGTCGAGGCGGGCGGGCTTCTGGTTCTGGAGCAGGCGCCCCTTGAGGCCGAGGCGCCGGGCGCCGCGAACGATGTCGGTGGCGCTCATCGCGGTCTGGCCGAGGCCGAGATCGTGGCGGACCTGCGCCGGCTCGCACGGGATCTGGTGGAACGAGGCGACGAGGGCGAGCGCGCCAAGGCCAAAATCCGCAAGCGGATTTTTTAATTCAGTTTCATTTGTCATCTTATTTCTTAAATCACCTCTCATAGATTATATATTTATTTAAAATCATGTTTTTTCTCCTCCATTTTGTTACATGAGTATAACATATATTATTTATTAAATAAATATGTCTAAAATATGTATTTGCAAAAATCCAGTTACAGTCGCTACTTGCTTTGAGGACGAACCATGCCCCAGTGCTGTGCGCACGCAACGGCGAAGCTTCACGCTGTGACAGTCTTACTTGTAATCTGCCGCATTTCACGCATTAGAAGATGAACATCTGTCTAGTAATTAGCCAAAAAACTGACAGCATCGCTTCAAGCGAGGCAGTCGGCATGAAAACCTCCCATCGCTCGCCGTCAGATAAGTACTCGAACCCGCAACTGTAATGCTAGGCTGAGGAGCCCTCGGTCGTCGTCCTCGACAGCGGCACCTTCGACGACCGAGAGCGGAGTTCGCGCTGCTTGGGATGGCCATAAGCGCGCGGCTCGGAGCTGCACGCGGTAGTCGATACGCTGGGACAGATCCTGGTGCGGCACGTCACGCCCGCCAACGTCGATGCCCGCTCCGCCGTCGCCGCGCTGGCTGATGCCGTGCAGGAGGCCACCGGTGACAGCGTCGACCTCGCCTATGCCGGTCAGGGCTACACGGGCGAGCGGGCGGCGAAGGTGACGCCGACCACGGCATCGTCTTGCAGGTGGTGAAGCTGCCCGAGGCCAAGCGCGGCTTCGTTCTGCTGCCACGCCGATGGGTAGTCGAGCGCGCCTTCGCCTAGATGGCGCGCTTTTGCCGCCTGACCCGCGACTACGAACGCCTGTCCACCACCCTCGCCGGACTACTCTCATCGCCTTCAGCGTCCTCCTCCATAGGGCCGCAGATGCCAAGGAGGTCTCACATCCAAACTGACGACAATCAAAACAAATTCAAAACCGGCCGCATGCTGAACCTGTACGGATAACATGCCCCTCTGAAGAGAGTTTCATTCTTCAGCACGGTTACAATTATCAATGATAAATTTATATTTATTATTTCTAGACCATTCAACTCATAAATATAAAAACATAAATTTGACATATTTTAGAGATTTCAAACGTTAATAAACCGACTTCTCATACAATGCTCTAAGTGGAATTTGAAATATGTGCGGGATCGTGGGAATTGTCGGACGCAGTGCCGTGGCGGAATATGCAATCGAAGCGCTACGCCGGCTTGAGTACCGTGGCTACGATTCGGCCGGCATCGCCACCCTGGAATCCGGCCGGCTCGAGCGCCGGCGCGCCGAGGGCAAGCTGTCGAACCTGCAGCTCAAGCTGCTCCAGAGCCCGCTCGCCGGCACCATCGGCATCGGCCACACCCGCTGGGCGACGCATGGCCGCCCAAACGAGACCAACGCCCATCCCCATGCCACCGATCGCCTGGCGGTGGTCCATAACGGCATCATCGAGAATTTCCGCGAGCTGAAGGCTGAGCTGCAGGCGCAAGGCTGCGTCTTCGAGACCGAGACCGACACCGAGGTCGTGGCCCAGCTCGTCTCCCACCTGATGCGGACGGGCTTGGGGCCGGTCTCGGCCGTCGAGGCGGCCCTGCCGCGCCTGCGCGGCGCCTTCGCGCTCGCCTTCCTGTTCGCCGGCGAGGAGGACTTTTTGATCGGCGCCCGCCACGGCGCGCCGCTCGCGGTCGGCTTCGGCGACGGCGAGACCTATCTCGGCTCGGACGCGCTGGCGCTCGCCCCCTTCACCGACGAGATCACCTATCTCGAGGAGGGCGACTGGACCATCCTGACCCGCGACGGCGCCGAGATCCGCGACGGTGCCGGCAACGTCGTCGCCCGCCCGCGCCAGAAGATCGCCACGCAGGCCTTCCTGGTCGACAAGGGCAACTACCGCCACTTCATGGCGAAGGAGATCCACGACCAGCCGGAGGTGGTGGGCCGCACCTTCGCCCATTACATCGATCTTGCCGCCGGCCGCGTCGCCCTGCCGGAGGCCTTGCCGTTCGACTTCGCGAACCTGAGCCGGATCTCGATCACCGCCTGCGGCACCGCCTACTATGCCGGCTTGGTGGCCAAGTACTGGTTCGAGAAGATCGCCCGGCTGCCGGTCGAGATCGACGTCGCCTCCGAGACCCGCTACCGCGAGCCGCCGCTGGAGAAGGGCGGGCTGACGCTGGTCATCTCTCAATCGGGCGAGACCGCCGATACCCTGGCCTCGCTGCGCTACGCCAAGGCGCAAGGCCAGCACACGCTGGCGGTCGTCAACGTGCCGACCTCGACCATCGCCCGCGAGGCTTCGGCCGTGGTGCCGACGCTCGCCGGCCCCGAGATCGGGGTGGCCTCGACCAAGGCGTTCTCGTGCCAGCTCACGGTACTGCTCTGCCTGGCGCTCGCCGCGGGCCGGGCACGCGGCACCTTCGACGCCGGGGAAGAGAAGCGCGTCGTCGACGCGCTGATCAAGGTGCCGGGCCTGATGGCCGAGGCCCTGAAGCGCGAGGAGGAGATCGAGGTCCTGGCCCGCGAGATCGCCAAGGCCCGTGACGTGCTCTATCTCGGCCGCGGCACCGCCTACCCGATGGCGCTCGAGGGCGCGCTAAAGCTCAAGGAGATCTCCTACATCCACGCCGAGGGCTACGCGGCGGGCGAGCTCAAGCACGGCCCGATCGCGCTCATCGACGACGCCGTGCCGGTGATCGTGATCGCGCCGCACGACGCGACCTTCGAGAAGACCGTCTCGAACATGCAGGAGGTCGCGGCCCGCGGCGGTAGGATCGTGCTGATCGGCGATGCGCGCGGCGCCGATGCTGCCGGCCTCGACACGCTCGCCACCCTGATGATGCCGGACCTCGATCCGGTGGTGGCCCCGATCGTCTACTCGGTTCCAATGCAACTGCTCGCCTACCACACCGCCGTGGTGCTCGGGAAAGACGTCGATCAGCCGCGCAACCTGGCGAAATCCGTCACAGTCGAGTGAATTAGAGCGTCGCCCGATCAGTCTGAAACGTAGCAGTCTTTGTGATAGCCGGCCGCATTGAGGTAGTTGCGACACTCCTGCGGGGTGAAGGCAGCGAAGGCTTGGCGGATCGCAGCATGCAAGTCTTCGACTGTTCGCGCGGCTGCGGTGCACAGCAACGTCTTGAGCTTGGCGACGGCCTGCTCGATCGGGTTGAACTCCGGGCTGTAGGGCGGCAGGTACACCACCCGTGCGCCAGCCGCCGCGATGGCCTCGCGCACGCCCGTCACCTTATGGGCCTGGAGGTTGTCGAGGATCACCGTGTCGCCTGGCCGGAGCACCGTAAGCGGAGCCTTCAGGCCACGGCTTTGAGGTCTTGCGCGCTGGCGTAGGCCCAGGGCAGCAGCTCGTCGAGGCGGCGGTTGGGATGGCCCTCGGCGATGCGGGTGAGCACGTCGCTCAGGTAGGCATGCGGCTCCACGCTGTTCAGCTTGCACGTCTCGACCAGCGACGCGATCACCGCCCAGTGCTGGCCGCCGCCGTCCGAACCAGCAAACAACGCGTTCTTGTGCGTCAGCGCCAGCGGCCGGATCGCCCGCTCGACCACGTTCGAGTCGAGTTCGACCCGGCCATCCTCCAGGAACACGCACAGCCCCGCCCAGCGCGACAGCGCGTAGCGGATCGCCTCGGCCAACCGGCTCTTCTGGCTCAGCTGCCCGAGCGTCTCGCGCAGCCAGGGCTCCAGCGCCGCGATCACCGGACGGCTGTGCTCCTGGCGCTGCATCCGCCGCTCCTCGGCCGAGCGGCCGCGGATCTCCGCCTCGGTCCGGTACAGGCGCGCGATCCGTTCCAGCGCCTGCGTGGCGATCGGCGCCGGCCGCCTGCTCACGCTGATTGGCAACGTCCCTCCCGCCGAGGCCAAAGTGCGCTATCATGCCAACGTCAGTGACCAAGCTCTGGCCGCCTGATCCAAGACAAACAGCCTCCGAGAAACCCGGGGCGGTTCATCGGGGTATGGTAAAGGTTGGAGGCATGCTGCGCCGGATGATCCGATGTGATGGCACCGACTACCCCGAGCTGCCTAGGTGTCGTATCTTCTCGATCAGACCGCACCGTAAGGCAGACCACGCGTGCAATATCGCAAAATAAATGACCATAGTAAATGGAGATCACAAACTATGAAATGCATAGTATTTGGTCACAGTAATATGACCACTATGATTATGGCTGCAAATCAAGATAACAAAATTCTGGTCGACGAAAATAACATCAAATTTTCTTTGGTTCAATTTCCATGGCTTAAATCCGTTAGCCCCATAATTCGAATCGTTAACAACGATCAGGTGATACTTAATGACGCCCTAATGATGGAGTTAGAAAAAGCGGGAATATTTGAAAAATCTGAAGAGACAGTTATAGTTTCTACAATGACAGGCAACGAAAACCATATAATATCATTGCTTAAAAACGAAGATCCTTTTGATTTTATTCTTCCTGATGAAGAAGATCTACCATTAGAGGAGAATGCGAACATAATTAGTTACGATATAATGTATAGAATGATTTTGAATCGAGTTGAGCAGTGGTGGCCTTTTGTAAGAGGGCTAAAAAAATTAACCGAACGACGAATTATGCAGGTTAGTCCTGTTCCGCCGATTGGTGATAATGATCGTATTCTAGAAAAACTTGATCAATATTTTAAAGAAAACTCAGAAAATCCAGAAATATCAAGTAAAATATTGAGATATAAAACTTGGAGATTATTAAGTAAAATCTTGCAAGATTTATGCGAAAAAGATGATGTTGAGTTTGTTCCCGTCCCACAATCTATGCTCGAAGATGGAAAATTTCTTTCGAGAGATGGTTGGTATACAGACGCAACCCACGGATCTCCCGAATATAGCAAATCAGTACTGAAAGAAATATCATCTCGCCTTTAAACTCAAGGAGTCTGATCATGTCACAAAATCCCTATCGCTCTCTCCCTGATTATAATTTCTGGCGCAATCTAGCGGCGACCCCGTATGACGAAGTCGATTTATGTATAGGATCAAAATTTTTAATTTCTCAGACTGATAAAGTATCGACAGCAGGTAGTTGTTTCGCTCAACATATAGCGAAGCGCTTGGCCGCAAGTGGATATACGTATTATATTACCGAGTCGGCTCATCGTTTGGTTCCAGAAGACTTAGCATTAGAAAATAACTACGGGGTTTTTTCTGCAAGATATGGCAATATTTATAGCGTCGCGCAATTGTTGCAGCTTTTTCAGAGATCATACAATATATTTATGCCCAAAGACGATATCTGGATAGATAAAAATAAAAAATTTCGCGATCCATTCAGGCCTGCTGTTGAATATTCTGGTTTTTCATCTTTAAGCGAATACTATAAAGATAGAGAGAGACATTTTTATGCGGTCAGAAAAATGTTTGAAACTACAGATATATTTGTTTTTACTCTCGGACTAACTGAATGCTGGGCCTCAAAAGAAGATGGTGCGGTTTATCCAATTTGTCCTGGTGTTATAGGGGGTTCTTTTGACGAAAGAATACACCAATTCGAAAACCATACGGTAGAAAGAATGATGTCAAACATGGAAGATTTTATAAGTTTACTAAAAAATGTAAACAGTAAGTGTAGAATCATATTAACTGTATCACCCGTTCCCTTGGCAGCTACCTATGAAAATAGGCACGTTTTAGTGTCTACTACATACTCCAAATCGGCTTTGCGCGTCCTTGCAGAACAAATATCTATTAAATATGAACATGTAGAGTATTTTCCTTCTTATGAGATAATAACTGGAAATTTCAACCGCGGAAAATACTATGCGAAAGATCTTAGAAATGTTTTAGATAGCGGCGTAGATCATGTAATGCGTGTTTTCTTCAAAAATTTCACGCAAGGAGATATATATGCGCCGAACGATACAGAACAAAAGTCAAACAAAGTCGAAAATTCTGTTGACATAGCAGAAAAAATTGCATCGGCTATATGTGAAGAAAGCGTTCTTGGGAATGCAGTAAATAATATATAAAATATACGTTATTTATCGACTATATGGTGAACTGCTCCGATCGTCTCTCTTCTCAGACGCTCGGAGTAGCTTCATTTGATGAAGTGCGAGACAAAGCGCTCCGGTTATCTTTGACAATGATTGTCTTGGGGGTCATAGATCCAAGGATTAGCCGCAGACGCGATTATAATATTACGCTTCAACTTCGGCCGAGTACATTTCTGACTGGTGCGAGCAGGCATGTTGCTCGACAGACCAGAGAGGGATTCCCGTCATCTATCATCGGCTGAACGAGAGTAAAAACCCTCTCAATAGGGGCATGGCAGCTTGCATGGCTGCTTATCCACCAGATCTAGTGCATTGACGCATTCAGAGGATTCACAAGAGGCGTGAGCCGTGCGAGTTTGAGGGCATGGCTCAGACTGTCTGCGTGATCCCCAGCGCCGCCGACCTGGCGGACCTGTCCGCCATCGACGCCGATCAGGCGCGACCCCTCAAGCACATCCAACGCGCCCGCATCATCCTGCTCTCGGCCGAACGCCTCTCCGTCCTGGACGTCGCCCACCGGGCCGGCGTCAGCCGGCCGGCCGTCTGGCGCTGGCAACAGCGCTACGCCGAAGAAGGCGTCGAGGGACTGTTGCGCGACAAGACCCGTCCGCCCGGCAAGCCGCCTCACTCCACCGACACCGTCGCCGAGGTACTGGCGCTGACCTGCTCCGAGCCGCCCGGTGAGGTCACCCACTGGACCGGCCGCGCCCTGGCGCAAGCCGTCGGGATCTCCCTGCGGTCCGTCCAGCGTATCTGGGATGCCCATCGCCTCCAGCCGCATCGGGTCCGCAGCTTCAAGCGCTCGAACGATCCCGCCTTCGCCGAGAAAGTCGAGGACATCGTCGGCCTGTACATGGATCCCCCGCGCCACGCCGTCGTGCTCTCGCTCAACGAGAAGAGCCAGATCCAGGCCCTGGAGCGCACCCGTCCGAGCCGATCGCTCATGCCAGGTCGCCCCGAGACCCAGACCCACGACTACGTCCGTCACGGCACTACGACGCTGTTTGCCGCGCTCAACGTGCTGGCGGGTACCGTGATCGGCCGCTGCATGCAGCGTCACCGCCACGACGAGTTCCTGCGCTTCCTCAACACCATCGAGGCGGCGGTGCCGGCGGGCAAACTGATCCACGTGATCCTGGACAACTATGCCACCCACAAGCACCCGACGGTACGGGCCTGGCTAGCCCGGCATCCGCGCTGGATCTTCCACTTCACCCCAACCTCGGCCTCGTGGATGAACGCGGTCGAGGGCTTCTTCTCGGCCCTGACCCGGCGCAGGCTGAAACGTGGCAGCTTCAGCGGGATCGTCGACCTCCAAGCTGCGATCAACCGCTACATCGTCGAGCACAACGACAGGCCGAAGCCCTTCGTCTGGACCAAGCCGGCCGCCGCCATCCTCGATGCCGTCAATGGCAACGCTGCACCATCCGAATGAGTCGATGCACTAGCGGCTGACACTGGCGTCGCTGACACCGAACCGCGCGCCAGCTTGGCGGCAGGACGCGCCCGCCATGACAGCGGGCACCACACGCTCACGCAGATCGACAGATAAGGGTGAAGTCATCGCCGGCTCCTGCACCCAGACAACGCCCTACCCAACTTGGCCGTTGCAGGGCTATCACACAGCGCTCTAGCTAAGCGCCTGCACTATCACGTGCACTTCACCCTAACCTCCGCCTCGTGGATCAACCAGGTCGAACGATAGTTGGGCCTGCTGACGGAGCGCACAATCCGACGTTGTGTCCATTGCTCCGTGGCCGAGCTTGAGCGCTACATTCGCGCCTTCGTCGAGGACACTAGTCGTGTTGGCAATCTTTAGGAAGTCACAGTAGACGTGACCGGCTCGCCTGCAACAATCTTTTCGTACGATCAGATTAAGGGCCTCAGCATCAGAGCCAGTGAGATTGGTGATTAAGCTCTGATTCCCAATGAACACGTCCAGCGGCCGTCGTATGTCTTCTCCTTGCGAACGTCGGGCATGCCATGGCTCCTCGTCTCTCAAAGAAACTCCATGGTGCTGCGTTTGTGCCACCGGAGGCAAGCCGAATTTATCGTTTGCGCATCGGCCGAAAGTGGGGATCATAGGCCATTATTTGTGAGCGTGCAGCATCTGGCGTCCGTTCGATGACAAGGCTGCGCAACGGAAAGTGCGGATCGAAGGCATCCACGGCCGGCTTGCGGCTGGGCGCAGCCTTGGCACCAACATCGGCTCGCGCGTGATTTTTCTGCATCCTACTCCTTTCATACAAAGATCTTGCTCATAGATGATTAGCGATCTTTAATCTGTAGCGGGATCGACACAGTGGTTCAGGACTGAACGCTTCCCCTGATCACGCCACCGCACCACAGTCGCAGGATATAACCAGCGTGGACGTGAGGAGGAGGTAGGAGAGCGCGCTCAATGCGCGACACCGTAGAACACGATGCGCTCCAGCGCCTCCTCAAAGGTCGTGTGCTCGCCGGCGATCGGCTCGTAGAAGGCCTCGCCCATTCGCTCAACTTAAACCACTCCTGGGTCGGACCGCCCGGATCCTTCTTCTGCCAGCGGCGCACGCACCCGATCGTCCTCCCATCGCGACAGAGCTGCCGAGTGCCCGATCGTTCGTCCAATCCTGGGAGCCAGGCTTAGTCAAAGGTGATGAACATCGTGTGCGTCTCCCTGGGCAGGCCCGCATGGTGTGGCGTTCAGCCGGCAGAAATCATAACCGGTCAGCGAAAATCGTTATGGCGCGGTCCGGAGTGCAGATCGGCCTCATCCTGAGGTTCTCGAAGGACGACCTCATAGATCTCCTGATGCTCGTAGATGAAGGCGATCATGGCCGCGACCGGTGGTCGAGCTCCGCCAATGCAAAAGGTGCTCCTGCTTCTCGGCCTACGCCTGTTCCCGCCCGAGTAGTGGATCTGCGATGCAGCCCGCTGCTTCCGCGCTGGCGGATCCGAACTGGCCGATGCCGGCTACGGCAGCAGCGCTGCTTTCTGCTGTGTACTGGCCGACTGCGGTCTGCGCTGACGGAACTGGTGGCGGGGCCAGAGCGGGTTATGGTTGTATTTCGCCTTAATATCTATATCATATTTCCCGTCAATGGAGATGTAATTAGAGTTTTAATTGAACATGCATATCCCGCACCGCAAAATTCAGACTACAGATAGTTTCAGTCATGGAGCAAGATATCAATGAATAGGCCACTAGTAAGAACTATTTATTATACTGGCGTAAGAAATATTGGAGATTTGTCAAATGCTAATATAATATCTGATGTAGGAAAAATCCAAACTTATCAAGCGGGAGATCTTAATGATTCACATTTTCTAGGCATTGGAAGTACTATGTCATCTTCTGTTAAAAATAGTATAGTTTGGGGAACGGGAGTTATGCATCCTGACTATGGTCTAGGAGGAGTTATTTCAAAAAATATATATTTGTTAAGAGGAAAACTCACTCACCAATTTTTGAGCAAATCTGGTGTTAGAATTAATGACATACCACTTGGAGATCCAGGAATATTACTGCCGTCACTAATGAAATACAAAAAATTGAAAAAAAAATATTCCCTCGGAATAGTTCCACATTATGTAGATATAAATAACCCGTTCTTTGAAAAATTAATTGGACTTGAAGATGTGAAATTATTAGATGTGCGTACAAATGATGTAAATCTATTCATAGAAAATATGTCGCAATGCTCTAACGTTGTTAGCTCATCTCTTCACGGATTAATATTCGCTGAAGCTTTAAATATACCAAATTTATGGGTTTCTGTTAGTAATAATATAAAAGGTGAATATTTTAAATATTATGATTGGTTCTCTATGGCAAGCTCACCCCAAGATAAGCCATATTATCCTAATCTACAGACAACATTAGATGAAATCATATCAATGTGTATACTTCATGAAATGAATATTAATCATCAGGATTTATTAAAATCATTTCCCCACGAAAGGATAGAAGAATGTTGTATGAGTTCGTTATGCGTAAATGATGTTGTTCATCATGATAAATGCAGAAAGATGCCATTAAACATTTTTATCGATGTCGGTAGTGTAGACGATTTAAATAATTTGTCTTTTACAATAAATTCTCTAAATATTAAATCAAATAGTGATTTCTATTTTATATTAATCGGTAGTAATGCCTCTAATTTAATGCAATCTTTGAAAAAATACATTTTTAAATTTGAAAACATAAAACATATTGATGAAGACTTTACAAAAAATTCAATCTATAAATATTTTCTATCCTGGTCAGAACCTCAATCTTACGCGATCTGTGATCCAGGTTACAATTTTTCAAATATTGATGAAATGGAAAAATTAAAATTTGAACTTGAGATGAATCCAGAAATTAATCATATAGTCAGTACTCAATCTGATGGAAAAAAATTACTTTGTGCGAGAGCCGGTAGAAGCTTACTCCTATAATTATTTTTTATTAGACCCTGTTTCATAATGGGTGCATAGCTTGACGGTTTGGTGAACGGCAGGCGTCGCGGGCGTTGGGAGAGTGTCCAACGCTCACCCAAGAGACCCGATGTGGACGCCTGTGGCGTTGGCCGTCGCGCGTGGTGCTGGACGGCATCCTTTACGTTCTGCGCGCCGGCTGCGCGTGGCGTCACCTACCGCACGAGTTCCCGCCATGGAGCACCGTGCATCGCTGGTTCTTAGCCCCTCTCGGAGGCGGGGGTGTGCGAGCGGCTGGCTCACACCCTGACGATGGAGGATCGTGAACGCGCCGGGCGCCAAGCCAGTCCCACCGGCGCCATTGTCGATGCACAGGCGGCCCGTTCAGGCGGGGTCGGTATGGCGGGGGCACGCGGCTACGACCCCGCCCGCAGCGTTGTCGGGCGCAAGCGCCACGCGCTGACCGATACTGACGGCCGCCTGCTGGTTGCAGCTGTCAGGCGACACGACAAACTGGGCTCTCCCGCGTTTGTGGTGCAGGCGTAGCGGTCACGCCGACAGCACCCGGGCGCGCAGCAGGTCGAGCTTGGCACGCCCATACATCGTCCGCTTCAACGTCTTCACGCGGTTGATCTGTCCCTCGACGGGGCTCGTGCTCCATGACAGCTCGAGCGCAGCTTCCACGGCGGCCCGATCCCGCTTCAACCCCTCCGCCAGGCCGCTCACCGGGCCATCGCGACAGCGATCCAGCCACGTACCGAACCCGGCCTGATCCTGCTCCCGCACGATCACCGTGAAGGCTTTCGCCTCCGCGAGCGCACGCTCGATCTCGGGGACGGCGGCCACGAGAGCATCGAGGAAGCGCCCGTCCAGCTCGCCATGCTCACCGTCCATCAGGAGAAGCCGCGTCGCCCGCCGCGGCGACGGGCGCCGCCAGACTGGACTAGGGGCAGGTCGCATTCGCGGCGGGCCGCCCCTGAGAGCAGCAACGCAGAGCCGGACGCTCATCACGCCACCCCGGAAGCCCGAGGTGAACCGCTCTGGGTTCCTCGGAGGCTTTTTGTCTTGGGTCAGGCGGCCAGGGCTTGGTCGCCGACGTTGGCATGATAGCGCGCTTCGGCCTCGACGGGAGGGACGTTGCCGATCGGCGCGAGCAGGCGGCGATGGTTGTACCAATCGACCCACTCCAGAGTGGCATACTCGACCGCCTCGAAGGAGCGCCACGGCCCGCGCCGATGGATCACCTCCGCCTTGAACAGGCCGTTGATCGTCTCTGCCAGGGCGTTGTCATAGCTGTCGCCGACGCTGCCGACGGACGGCTCGATGCCCGCTCCGGCCAGGCGCTCAGTGTACCGTAGAGCCAAGTATTGCGATCCGCGGTCCGAGTGATGAACCAGCCCGCTGCCCTGAGCGGGACGACGCTCGTGCAGGGCCTGCTCCAGGGCATCCAGCACGAAGCCTGCGTGGGCACGGCGTGACGCTCGCCAACCAATGATGCGCCGAGCGAACACGTCGATAACGAACGCCACATAGACGAAGCCCGACCACGTCGCCACGTACGTGAAGTCGCTGACCCACAAGGCATTCGGCCGGGGAGCCTTGAAGTGGCGGTTGACCCGATCGAGCGGGCAGGCTGCGGCCGGGTCGGGGATCGTGGTGCGAACGGTCCTGCCGCGCACCACCCCCGCCAAGCCCATCCTGCGCATCAGCCGCGCCACCGTGCATCGCGCGGCCACGACCCCCCTCCCGGGCCAGTTGCCGCCAGATCTTCCGCACGCCGTAAACGCAGAAGTTCGCCTCGAACACGCGCTGGATCTCGATCATCAACGCGGCGTCGCTGCGAGTACGAACTGGTCGCTTGCCGGGGTCGGCACGCCGGGCAGCATGCAGGTAGTAGGTCGACGGGGCGATCGGCAGTACCCTGCAGACCGGCTCGACCCCGTAGACCTCTCGATGATCGTCGATGAAGCTGATCATGGCCGCGACCGACGGTCGAGCTCCGCCATGGCAAAATACGCCGACGCCTTGCGCAGGATCTCGTTAGCTTGGCGCAGCTCACGGTTCTCTCGCTCGAGCGCCTTGATCCGTTCGCGCTCGTCTGTCGTCTGGCCAGGGCGCACACCCTGGTCACGCTCAGACTGACGCACCCAGTTCCTCAGTGTCTCGCCCGAGCAGCCGATCTTGGCCGCGATCGACTGGATCGCCAACCATTGTGAGCCGTGCTCGCCCTCCTGGTCGCGCACCATCCGCACGGCACGCTCGCGTACCTCGGGGGAAAACGGGGTTGTTCGCTTCGTCATGGCTCCATCCTCTCAGAAGTTGGAGCCTCCGGGAAACCCGGAGCGGTTCAGCCTTCGGGCTGATGCGGCTGCGGGCCATCCGCCGCCAGGTGCTCGCCAAGGCGGGCCACGAAGCCGGCCGGGGCAACGTGGTCACCGCCGCCGGCCTGCTCGTGCTCTGGCTGGCGGGGTTCTGATGCCGACCGCAATCCCCGCCGCAGAACCGCGACTGTCAACCCGCCAGACGGCCCGGCGCCTGTGGCTCTATCCTATCGCGAGGTGTTCAAGAGGATCGCAGCAGCAATCCGCAAAGAAGAGGTCTAAGAGGGACTCTACCTGACAGCTATCACTGCGTTTCCACAGCGCGGACCGGCGAGGTCTTCGCTTAGGGTCAGCCCCATGACGACCAATTCCTCAAATCCCCGAAAGCATGGTCAGTCCGTCAGTTCTCGGTGTCGCGTGCGCGGGCGACCGCCGAGCTTGCCGTTCTCCCGGGCAGCTGTCGCCTTGCGCTCTGTCCGGACGCTGCCGCCCACACGCCCAAGCTGCTGCGCCATCCATCGGCCAGACCCCATTACGCCCTCTATTAAGGCCGGCACGTACACATCCGCGTCGAGGCGCCGGAAGTGCAGGCCAAGGCCTGCGGGCGTTACCTCGATCTCGCGCAGATCCTCGGCCGTGGCGCCGCTTAGCCCTTCGATCAGGGAAACCGGCACGCGCAGCTCGGCCCCAGTGGAAAGCCCCACGACAAGGCGTGAGCCCGTCACTAGGTAGCGCGCCGAGGTCGCGTACGGGCCCTCCTGCCGGACACGCGCGCCTTCAGCGGTAGCCCGCTCGAATGCCGCCTCATCCATGGATCTTTCTCCATTCCTCACAGAGGTGGGCGAGGTTCTCCTCAAGGGCCCGGGCGATCGCCAGGGCACGCTTGAAGGAGAACCCGTGGTTCTCCCGGATCTCGACCGGTCCGCCGGGGCAGTTGAGGTTGAATACCGCCTCGCAGCCCTCGCCGATGACGTGAACGTGCGGAGGACGGTGGTCGTTGGGGTAGATCACCACGCGAAGCGATCCGATCCGGAGAACCGTCGGCATGTCTGTATCAGAAACCCAAGCGCTTAGGAACGGATGAAGCGTCGCGTGGTTCCAGGCTCCTGCGCAGCGCACTCCGATCCCTGCGGACCCATCCGACAAGCTAGGCTTAACCGTACAGCGTGATAGGCTCCTCACACGACGTGAGAGCCCGCCCAGCCGGGGAGCAGGAATGCCGATCCGGCCGGAGCACCGCTTCTTCTATCCCATCGACTGACCGCAGCTCTCCGACGCGATCCGCTTCCGTCGGGCGCGGGGCCGGTGCGAGGAATGCGCCCGTCCGCACCTGCAGCGGGTCTTCCATCTCGGCGACGGCCGCTGGTGGGATGCCGAGATCTCGGGCTGGCGCGATGGTCAGGGCCGCCGGCTCCGGACGCGGCTTCGCAACGAGAAGCCGCAATGGCGGGCGAAGTCCAGGAAGCCGGCCTGGAAGCGGTGACGGCCGCGACCGTAGGCATTCCGCTCCACCACCACGGTGCGCATGTTGTCGTAGAGCACCTCGCGCGGCACGCCCCCGAAGGCCAGGAAGGCGTTCTCGTGGGCGGCGATCAGCGTCTCGAGGCGCTCGTCGGTGACGAACTCGAGGTGGGCCGCCCGGCTCCAGCCCAGCGTCGCCACGAACACCGAGAGCCGGTCGGCGCCGCGCCCATCACTGCCCAGTCGACCTGCATCTGCTCGCCCGGCGCGGTCTCGAAGCGCACCACCGTCTGCGGGGCGGCGCCGGCGCAAGGCCGGCGACGAACTCCTTGAGCATGATGTAGCCGTCCGCATAGCCCCGCTCGCGCAGCTCGCCGAGCAGCACGCTGGCCGGGATCCGGTCCGGCGCTGCCGCTGCCAGGCGCTCCACCACGTAGCCCTTGAACGGGTCGAGCTTACCCGGTCGGGGCGGCTGCCCCTTGTAGCGCGCCCGGTTAGGACGTGCCGTGGCCGCAGGGGTGTGAGGCAGACAGCAAAAGGGCGCCCTTGAGCAAGGGCGCCCTGACGGATTGCTAAGACTTCAGTTGAGGAAGCGTGGCACTACGAAGCGGATGCCCAAGAGGCCTATTAGGGCAAGCGCTCCGCTGACGACGAGTACATACACGATGTCAGCATCCGCTCCGTAATTTAAATAAAAAGCAGACCGGCACACCTTAACGATGTGCACGAGCGGATTCCATTGCACGTAATCTTGAACGACTGCCGGCATTGCCTCGATCGCGATAACTGTACCACTTGAGAAATATATTATAAGCATGGGAACAATGGTAACTATCATCCACTGTTGGAACAGTTGCGAGATAAAGACATTGAGAAAACCCACACCTAACGCGAAGCTTAGTGCAAGAAGCATGCTTTCACAAAAAGCAAATGCATCGTGCGGAATAACGCCAGCGCCAGAGCATGCCGCGATAAAAAATACTAGAAAAATACTAAGGCTGCCGGTGCAAATCTCAACGAGGGCGCGAGACATAACAACGTCAAAAAATTTTACTTGATGCCCTTTGGTATTCGAACGGGGTTCGACTGGCGGCGCTTCCGCTTCGGCTCGGCTCACGATGGTTCGCGCGACACGGGAGAACCCGCCGCGGTGCCGATCGAGCACCTGCACCAGCGCTTGCGAGCCGTTGCAGAGCAGATGCCAGCGATCCGCGACCTGGACCGCCCCGGGGGCGCCGCGACGCACGCCATCGGCGTAGGCACCGGCGCGGTCACGAGCCCCGACCTCGACGCCGGTGTAGCCGCCGATGTGAAACTGACCCAGTCGGTGAAACTGACCCAGTCGCCAACTGAAACCTGACCCAGGCCGTAGGCTGGGCCCCTTCTGCGGGAGGAGGCTCGGATGGTGGGTGAGGAGGCAGCGTTGGAGATCCGGGTGTTGCATCGGCACGGGAAGGGCATCCGCGAGATTGCCCGCGCGACGGGGCTGTCGCGCAATATGGTGAGGCGCTACCTGCGCGATGAGGCGGCGGCGCGCTACAAGGGGCAGCCGCCCCGACCGGGTAAGCTCGACCCGTTCAAGGGCTACGTGGTGGAGCGCCTGGCAGCGGCAGCGCCGGACCGGATCCCGGCCAGCGTGCTGCTCGGCGAGCTGCGCGAGCGGGGCTATGCGGACGGCTACATCATGCTCAAGGAGTTCGTCGCCGGCCTTGCGCCGGCGCCGCCCCGCAGACGGTGGTGCGCTTCGAGACCGCGCCGGGCGAGCAGATGCAGGTCGACTGGGCAGTGATGGGCGCGGCGCCGACCGGCTCTCGGTGTTCGTGGCGACGCTGGGCTGGAGCCGGGCGGCCGTGCCCAACACCCCGCTGGCCCTGGCCATGCTGCGCAGGCTCCAGTGACTGGCGACTTGCTCGTCACCGACTCGGCGCGACACACCTGGACGAGGCTCGTCGAGGAGCCCGTTCGCGCGCTGATGGGCGAAGCGCTAGTGCCACTTACCAACCGTGTGCTTACCGGTGGCGAGTTGCGCCGTGATGGCAGTGTTGCTCAGGCCATCGACAGCCAGCAGCACGATCCTGGCCCGCAAGGTCAAGCCTTGTGCGGTTTTGCGACGGCGAGCCCGAGCTCGGCTCGCTCCTCAGCACTGAGCTCGAGGTTGGTGGGTACGCGGTAAGACATCCGCACCTCCCTGCTAGCTCACCATTGTACCACAACCTCCAGGCGCAGGACACTAGAGTACTTCACGATCGCTTTGCAATCGCGAAGCTCGCTAGGCCTCTGATTTTGCTGCATTTTCTTCGAAAAAACGGTATCCCCTCCGTCGGAAAATGCTCTAGAGCATTTTCCGACGGAGGGGATACCGGTTTGTCGCAAACAATGCGGCGAAAACAAAGACTTAGATAGCTTCGCGATTGCAAAACGATCGTGAAGTGCTCTAGGTGCGCAGTCCCGCCAGCTTCCGCCAGGCGATCAGGACCGCCGAAGCACGGCCAGCCATCTCTGCTAAGATTAACGAGGCTCCGATCGCCTGTCCAAAGTAGATTTACGACAATCGCAATATCGTCGAGCGACTGTGGGCGCATCTGAAATAGTAGTGCGCCATCGCCACGCGCTATGAAAAGATAGACATCAGCTTTATGGGCGACTTCCGCCTCTCTCCACCATTTTGTGTGTCCCGTGACAAGAAATTTTAATTTTAATTTAACTATTATGTAATTTTATATAAGAAAGTTATCATAGAGTCGCCATTAGCGCACAACAACGAATCTATGATAACACATTAATTGTTACTTAGGAATCCTTCCAGCTACGTAACCGAGAGCCGCATATGCAGCGAACATTCCCTTATTATGTTTTTTCATCCAGTCGTTCATATGCGGATTGTTTGCAAGAATAGAGGCAATATAAGATCCATCCATGATATTTCTATACTCTGTATCTCCATGATTCAGAAAATGAGCTAGCGGGCAAGAAATTCTTTCCGCAATAATAGCCAATTCAACATCGGGATTATTTTTTAAATATAAATTAGAATCAAAGTGCTCTATTGGTTCTATGCCATTTTCTAATCCAACGGTTAGATAGTGCCATAATAAGGTATTTTCCTTGGTTGGCGCATAATGATTTCTTATCGATTGTCCAGCAATTTTATAAGCGTTCTCGTAATAAAAACTTGATACAAACATAGGATTTGGATCTAGATGCAATCTAGATCCAATTTTTATATAATGATCACGGGCACTTGAAAATCTTCCGACCTCGATTTCACTTATAATCTCCGGATTTTCCTCAATGTAATATTTTTCGTCAAATAGCTCTTCGAAAGCCGCCTCAATCTGATTTGGAGAAATTCGTAACCCTTTGATAATTGCCGGCCTGTTTTTTTGAAGCCACGCGTAGTATGTATTTTCTCCTTCGGATATATATGGATCGGGAAAGGCTTTCTGCAAATCAATATGCTTACGGTACAATGTTCTTGTCTTAGGATGTACTTTTTCTCCATTATCAAAATAATCCCATCCATATCTAAAATTTTCTAACTTATTTTGCATATGCTGAGATATCGTCTCTTCATATCTAATTTCTATTTCGGCTACTGCAGGATTTGATGGGGCAAAAATCTCTCTTACTCTTCTATGGGTACCTGTAGGGCCTGTGCCCGAAAAATGATATGTGATTAGATTATGGCCATCAATTTTATAGCTTATTCCCTTATCATCTTTTATCTGCAGCACTTCTCTGCCGAAAATATTCCAACTTGCGACATCGAGATTTGGGCTGCGAATGATAGCAACTTTGTCAAATGCCGCAGGAACTAAGTCGCACCAACGCTGATCAGTAAATAGGCCGTATTCTTTATCATCGTAGCAAAATTTTGACAATCTATCGTCCCACCATTTCGCAAATTTACGTGACGACTCTCCGTTCTTAATAATTAAGTGGCCAAGATTATAAATGCCATGGGCTACAACTGATATCTCTGATAACTGCACACCCATTTCTGTTTCTTCTGGTTTAGTAATGTGAGGAATTAGTCCTATTTCATTACCCCCCATTAAATCGGCTATTTGATCTAGCGGAGAATAAATATAAACATCTGGATCAAAATATAGATACATATCTGCTTTTATCTCATTCATAATTTTAATTAGTGCTCTTCCCTTAACTCCGGTGCAAGCCTCCATGACATTATGCATAAAAATCCAGTCGTTTGAGAACCCCAAATCATGAGGTAGCCATACAAAATCGAAGGGTTCTAATTTTAGATCCAACCAACCCGGGATGACATCGTTTAAACATAAAACTATTACTGCATCAGGATGATGCAGCTTTAGACTTTGCGAAAGCGCTCTAGCCTTCGGCAGATAATTGATTGAACAGCTTGTATAAACACAAAACTTCATTTTACTTCTCCATCTCCAAGACTAATAACGATGTAGTTTAGGTTTATCACAGAACATATATGCTTATTGTAGCAATATATGATGTGACATATCTAGTTTCTTGATTATTTTTGATTACTTATCGGATTTTTTATTTCGACTCATATTCAATTGCTTCTTTTTCGACTACTTCTTGTCTCATTTTAATCATTTCATTACGCAAATATTTTAGTTCTGCTTCGATTGTTTTAATATATATATTTTTATCGTGCATGGTTTTTAAATAATGTTCGTTCTTATTGGCCTCAACTCGATTTATGGAGTTTAAATGGTTTCTTATGATTACGTTCCATCTACCGTTATACTTCGGATTAGCATAAAGAGCATCATACAGAAAACATGTTATATCTCGTGTCCATATCTTGCGATTTACATCCGTAACGACATTATCTTCTCCTGGTCGGACAGAGATGTGTGACGTTACTTTTTCTATTTCGAATATATGTGGGATATTTTCAGATGATAGAAGTATTAGATACAAAGTATAATCTTCGCTTAGATCGTATTTAAAATCAAAATTTTTAGTTTCCGCCTTGAAGAAAGCTGTAGGTATTAACGCTGCGCAAATCGGGAGATGATTTACACCATTAAACATTTTATTCCAATTTGAACCAGGATATATATGATTTCTTTCACTGCTAGCCAATATGGGAAAATGTTTATTATTGAAATCCCATTTTTCTTTGTTAACGTCTGAGTCCATAAAAATTAAAGGTCTCATTTTATGAAAGAAGGCAAATTCAATATTTTTAAAGGCATCTATATCGATGTAGTCATCATCATCCATAAACCAAACGTACTCTCCATTAGCTCCATCTACTCCCCCGAGAAGATTTGCAACTCGGCTATATTCAGTTCTTTCGTTAACTGAAAGCACCATATTGATATTTATAAATTCCGCACAGAGCAATTTGAATTTTTCACTTGCAATTTGGTGGTCGATATCAGTTGATATTACGACTTCAATCTGCAATTTTGAACTCTGGCGAGCCCGAATGATACTTGTAAGCAATCGTTTAATCAGATGGAGTCTGGTAAATTGTGTTCTAGTAATAATAGATATTAAAGGTGTATTTATGTGTTTTTTTATTACTTCATCAACATATAAATATACCCCGTCAGACTTTAAAGAATTGATATCATTTTTGATGGTGTCAATTTTTTTTATAGTAAGATTGCCCGATAAAGTTTTTATTGTCTCTCCATCGTTTAAGAAATTAAAACTGGCAATTTGGTTTGACGCTTTTACAGCGTCTTTGGCGCGAAAATCACCATCTATTCCTGTGCACAGATCTGGAACAAACAAACTTACTTTATCCAGTTCTTTATATCCATGCAAAATAAAAGCAGTTTCAAAACAAGCTTCCATTTCATTAGAGAATTTATCAAAAAATGATTTGAGGTCTTCGGCATTGATTATATACAAATCAATAATCGTGTCGATAATAGGTTGTATATCGCTGTTATAAATAATAAATGGATTTTTAGAGCTATAAAGAGAACAAAACTTTTTATTATCTCTTGCTAAACCTCCAGGACTAACTAAAGTCCACTTATCTTGAAATCCCTCTAATCTTTGCATTGTAATATTTATTTTTGAAAGAAGATTTTCATCAACAATCAAATTTGTATTTCTAGAAATAAGAATATATTTACCGTGTGGTCGCGCTATAAATTGTCTTAACGACTGAACGAAATCTAAATCATGGTACAAACCAGTTTCAGTACACTCTTTTAAAAATCCTTCTTCGATACCTCCTATTGGAATACTTGATTGTATTTCGAACATGCAACTGATGTTGCCGTATTTTTCTTTATTTAGATTTAAAAAAAGATTTGGCATACTTGCACTCCTTGTGAACGATCGTGCTTGGGGTTTAGCACTTCACTCAACCCTCGAGTATGGTATTTTTGCATCTCAGACCTGTTTCAGAGTAAATCTGCTTGGCGTGATGTCCCAAGGAAGTTTGGACCGTACTGCAGGCCCCAAAGATCTCCGTTCATGAGAATGTGCCAGCGTCCGAGATCCTATCTCATAAATAGCAATCAAGACGCTTGGCAATGATCATGGCCTTAGTGAGGACAAAAAAGCTGATACGAAGCATAAAATCGCTTCATGATCACGATATTAGGATGATTACTATCAATCTATACCCAAATTTGAATATTTAATTTGTAAATATTCCTACCATAATATCTTTACTAAGGATCACTCTTCACAATTTTTATAGATATTTTCTATAAATATCTCTCTATTTTACAAAACCGATCAGAAATTCTCAATTTTTATTACCGAATATCAAATGTTTCAGAAAATTATTCACATTCTTTCTCAACTCAGAAGTAAGGTTCGGTTCACGAGTCTTACTTCCCCTCTACCGGCACGGTGATGCTACAGGAGTGATTCCTGCCCGTCTTGGCGACAGTTTGGCGGCAGGCCTCGATCACCGCGGCGTTCACTCGCATCAGCTCATTGGCCGCGGACAGCTGGCTCAGCCCGACCGGGTTCTCGAACTCCATCAAGCGAACGCCCGCCTGCCACGACCCCGATCCGAGGATCTGTGAGGCCACACGCTCGGCTGACCCGAAGGGCAGGAGCTTCGGAAGAGTGAGGACTGCCATCATCCCGATGTAGAAGCCCACCATACCGGCAACCAAACCGACGGAGGTGAGCCAGTTCCGCTCCTCAGACATCCATGCTGGCCATTTCCTGGCCTTCAGCACTCGGGTTTCCCGCAGGAACTCCGCCGCGCGTGCGTCGAGCCGTTGTACCGCGTCCCGGACCAACCCCTCGCTGGTGCTCTGGAGTAGCGTGACGGTGCGCTCCGCATCCTGGCGCAGGGCGGGAAGCCGCTCGATGGCGTTCAGGCGCCCGCCCACCGTCGCCAGTTCCTGGACCAGGCGGCCGAGATCGGCGCTGTAATCGACTGGTGTTCCAGCCATCTCGGCGCGATCCAGGGCGGCCGCCACGTCCTCCCGCAGGCGCGCGGTCTCCGCGCGGACCTCACGCCCCACCCGCTCGACACTCGCGCGCAGGGCCTCGAACGCCACCGCCGCATCCACGGTCTCGTCCGCCTCCATGACACCCAGCCCCGGATCCAGCTGGCCCGCGCGGCGCTCGTCGTCCCGCATCTCGCTTCCTTCGCGGTTCACAATCCGAGGCTCGGCCCCAAGCTCAAGGCACGCTCAAGTGTCAGGCTACGCTCCGGCGCCAGGCTGCGCTCGAGTTCGTGCGACAGACCGAGCTCCGGCTCGGCCCGGAGCGCGATCCCGAGGTCCCCGCGCCGCGCCGCCAAAGCCGTCTCCAGCGCGGGATCGTCGGTCAAGCTCAGCCTCAGAGCCCGCATCCGATCTTCGACCGCCCCGCGCGCCTTCTCGTGCTCCCGACCGGGCAAAGCCGCGCGCTGCGCCCTCAGATCGCTCCAGGATCGCACGAAGCGCCCCGCGCGCGAGGCCGGATCGGCGAGGATTGCCGCCTCGCGGTCGAGAGCCGCCGTCAGGGCCGCAAGGCGGGCGCGACCAGGAGACATCGCGAGCGCTGGCGCGGCTTCCGGATCGTGCTGCAGAGCCGAGCGCAGGGTTTCCCCCACCCCGGGGCGGGCCTGCTCCAGCACTGCCGTGGCGGCGCTGAGCTCCCGCGCCTGTCCTTCGAGCACGGGGAGGCCAGCCCCGACCTGGCGCTCCCGAGCGTCGAACGCGCGAAGATAGCGCCCGAGCGCCGCTTCGAACCCAAATCCGGCGAAACTGCTCGTACCCCCAGGGTCTGGGATCTTCCCTGCGGCGTTCGCGGGTCGTAGCCCCGCCACCGGGACGATCGCCGACTCCGGCTGGCTCGGACGGCCGGGTCTGAGCTTCAATCCGACGAACGGGTCACGCCGCGGCGCCGGCGGCACCTCGGCCGGGCCGGGTCGGCTCAGGCGAAGTCCCGAAAACAGCCCCCGTCGGCTCCGGGTCGTGGCCTCCCCCGCCCCGTTCGGCTCCAAGGCGATCGTACTGCCGAGCCCGAACCGTTCGGTGATCCCGCGCCGCACCGCGTAGGCCGACGCATAGTCCAGCGTCGTCTCTTTCGTGCCCGCCCGCGACAACCGCGCGGCGAACCGGGCCTGTAGCGCCGCCCCGGCCTCCGTCGGACCGCTCAGCCCGAACTCGCTGCCGTCGACGTAGAGCTGGGCGGCATCCCGGTGGCGGGTCATTGCCACGTAGGTCAGGTGCCGGTCCAAGGTCGTCGAGGCCAGTACGAACGCCCGGTCCACCGTCGCCCCCTGGCTCTTGTGGATCGTCGTCGCGTAGCCGTGGTCGAACGCCTGATACGCGTCCGTTGCCACCTCGACCCGGCGCTCCTCCGCCCCGTCGAGCCGCACCACGATCCGCCCGGCTGCCACCGCCTCGACCGTGCCCAGCATCCCGTTCTTCACGCCGAGCGCCCGGTCGTTCTCCAGGAACACCAGCCGGTCCCCCGGCGCGAACCAGCGCTCGCCGTCGTTGGTCGGGAACGCCCGCTCGCCCGCCTCCTCGCCCTGCACCAGCGCGCCCCGCTTCTGCAAAGCCGCCCGAATGCTATCGTTGAGCGCCCGCACGTCGGCCCGGCGATGCGCCAGCACCACCCGCGAGCCGGTGGGCCGGCGCTCCCGGTCGGCGAGGTAGTCCCGCACGATCATCGCCTCGGCGTGCGCCCGGTCAGGCGCGATCTCGATCGCTCCGGCCTTCTGGTAGGCCTGCAGGCCCTCGGTCGTGCGATGGCTGGCGAACGCCACCGAGGCCGCGCGCTGCCACGGCTCGCGCTGCCGGCGGATATCGGAGAGTTCTGTGTGCCCGATCGCTTCCGCAATCGCCCGGAACGGCGCTCCCGCCCCGATCGCCTGCAGCTGCTCGTGGTCGCCCACCAGCACGAGCTTCGCCCCGCGCGCCTCCACCTCCGCGACGAACCGCGCGAGCTGGCGCGAGCCGACCATCCCGGCCTCGTCGATCACCAGGACATCGCCATTCCCGAGCAGCCCGCGTTCGTTGCGCCAGCCGAGATCCCACGAGGCCAGGGTGCGGCTGGGAATGCCCGAACTCTCCTCCAACCCCTCCGCCGCTTTGCCCGCCAGCGCGGCGCCGTGCACCCGGTAGCCCTGGGCCTCCCAGGCGGCTCGCGCCGCGGCCAGCATCGTGCTCTTGCCGGCACCGGCAAACCCGACCACCGCCGTGATCCGCTCCGGCCCGGTGACGTGCTGGATCGCCTCGCGCTGCTCCGGCGACAGCCCGGCCGAGGCTTCGCCCGTACTCGCCCGGATCGCCGCGTCCTGCGCCGCAATTGCCCCCCCGACGTGACCCGCTTCGACCCGATGCCGGTGGCTTGCCTGCATCCGCCCGGCGGCCTGCGCCATGCTGCTTTCGAGCGTCAGCATCTCGTGCGTGGTGTAGCGCGCGGCACTCACCTCGCCGGTGAGCGGATCGGTGCTCTCAGGTTGCAGGACCACCAGGGCCGGTGAGGCCATCACCGCCGCGAACGCGTTCTGGAAGGCGGCGGCATCGTCGTCGAGCGCGCGGTGCAGCGCCCGGGCGATGTCGCGGGCGTCGAACACGCTCTTTTCGCCAGTGACGAGGTCGAGCACCTCCTGCGGCCGCTGAGCTATGACCGCCACGTTGTGGGCGGCGTCGGCCGGATCGAGGCGCTTGCGCTCGATCGTGCCGCCGCGCCGCTGCACGCTGGTCGCGGCCACACCGACACGCTGCGTCGGCGCGAGGGTCAGCCCGCGCTCGGCGTGGCTACGATGGTCGACGGTCAGATCGAGGCCCTCGCGCGCCAGATGCGCGTTCGCCAACCCCTCCCAGGCCTGCCGGATCGCGACCAGTTGCGCCTGCGTCGTCGGCAGGCCGCGCGGCATCAGCTGCTTGTTGGCGAGCTCCAGGAACGTCTTTGCACCGAGCCCTCCGGCCTCGATCACCCGGGTGGTCATCAGGAGGTGGGCGTGGTGGTTGCGCTCATCACCACGGGAATGCGGTTTGTGGATCGCGAAATCCACCGCCGCGCCGGTGCGATCGGCGAGCTCCTGGGCGAAGGCCTGGGTCAGCGCCAGGCGCGCCTCGCCGGACAGCTCATGCGGGAGCGCGACGACGAACTCGCGGGCGACGCGGGCGTCGACGCGTTTCTCGGCCGCCTCGGCCGCATTCCACAACGCCGAGCGATCGGTGGCCCAGGCGGCCTCGACACCCTGCGGCAGCACGATCCCGGACGGCCCGATGCCGATACGGCCAGTATAGTTGTGCACCAGGCCGTCGCGCAGGTTCTCCAGCCGCTCGCCGGCGCGGTAGGCGGCGGCGGCCACCGCGCTGCGCCCTGAGGAGCGGGCGACGACCGACATCTGGCAGTAGTAGATCGCCACGAGAGGCTTGCTCCTTGCGGCCGAGCTTAGCAGCAAAAGGGTCGCTCCGCGACCCGTAGTTGCGCCTTTCCGTTGCTGTCGCTTCGCTCCGCCGCTGCGGAAAGTGTCCGCTGGCGGAACCGATCGCGGGAAGCATGGGGCGCTGTCAGTGTTGCACCGCAGCCGTTCTCTAGGAGAGCAGCGGCCGACATCGCTCAACGAGCTTGGCCATGACGCATACGACGGCTACAACGGTCGAGCCTGACCCTGGGAGATGACGATGGCGCGGCGGACGATCGAGGAACGCCTCGCGCACCTCGAGGTGCAGAAGAAGAGCCTGCAGGCTCGCCGCGGCAAGCAGGAACGCACCCGCGACACCCGCCGCAAGGTCCTGCTCGGTGCGCTCGTGCTGCAGCGGCTTGAGGCCGGCCACGATCCCGCCTTCACCAAGCGCCTCGCCGACTGGCTCCGCCGCGAGCTGCCGCCCTTCCTCACCCGCGACGCCGACAGGGCCTTGTTCGCCGATCTGATCGGCTCATCGGTCGAGACGCCGAGCACGGACGGTCCCACGGCACAGGCCGAGGCGGACGGCAGCGAAGCGGCGCGGCCGCAGGACGCCGCCTGAGGGCGGTTGCCATGCAGGTCGTGCACACCAGCGCCAGGCGCGACGCTTATCTCAGAAGGCGAACCTGGGGCATCACTTTGGGCGGCACCCTTCTGGTGATCATCTGGCTAGCCCGTGCGTTCGTCGAACACCTCGGTCCCTGATCCACGCCGCCATCACCGACAACACGAGCTGCGAGGGTGGCCAGGTCCCGATCCGACACCCGCTGTATGGGTTGATCACGAGCGCCGAACTGCGCACCGGGCAGGTACGACGCGGCAACGGATTTATGTCCCCGCACGAACGGTACAGGGCCGCAGGTCGCTCTTTTTGTTCGGGTCGTGTTCGAAGCTCAGATCAGAGGGACAAGCAGCGTAGGGCGGCGCTAACAGTATGATCGGTCACCATGAAGATCGAGGACGCGACGGCCCATCTCGAAGCTCAGGTCAGGATCCAGACCTGGTTCATCGTGCTGATCGGCACCCTCATCGAGGTCGTCCGGTTGCCGCCCTTCATCGCCTTGTTTACACGCGGCTGAAGCAAGCGGAGAGGACCTGACTGCGGCGTCGAGCAATGCGCCAGTTTGCCAGCACCGCGCCCCTCGATCGGAGGTCTGTCTCTCGACCAGATCAGGTCGCGAACAAATCGAGCTGGCGCGCATCCACTCGCCTCCGTGACACCCGCCTGATTACACTGCGCTCGGGCACGACCGGAGGCACCGTCGCGGATCTCGCCGCCGGCGTGAATGCCGGCAGTGCCTCACGCGGCTTGCCGTGCAGCACGGCCCCGACGATCCGGCCGTCCCCTTCCTGATGGAGTAGATAAAGGACGTGGACTGGCGTCCGCAGGATCTCCTGACGTAGCAGCTCGCCTGGCGGCAGGAGTGCCAGCGCTGTCAGGAGACATGGCAGCCCGGCCGCGGCGACCTGCATCGCCTCGAACTCGATCTCGCGCAGGCCCCAGCGCTGGCGTGCCGCTCCGGCCGTCGCCGACGGGAACGGATTGGCTGCAAACGTCGCCGACGGGTCGCGCACGAACGCCGCGAGACGATCCCGCTCCACGATGCTGCTGGCGCCCAACGCCTCGACGAGCCAGGCCTTGTCCCCCGAGATGTCACGCAACTGCTTCTCCTTCCGATCGGGAGCATCCTTCCCCCGCATCGGCGGATCAGCCAGCTCGCCATGATGTGAGGGGGGCACGCCAAGGCTCGATGTTATGCAAGCTCGAGCGGTCGTTCGCATCCGGGACCTAGAGAGCACGGCGGCTCACGCGGCAGGCCTCGCAGCCCGGCGCTTGCACGCCAGCTATCTTCTAGGGATGCTGCGAGCCTCGCCGGCCCGGATCGCAACGGCGGCGGCGGCGGTCCGGGACATGAACTTCCGCGAGAACCGACCGAGCCGCTTGGTATCCTCGAGCGCCCATGACGCCGCGAGATCGTCGGTGTTGAACTCGTCCACGACGACCCAGGCCGGCGTGTAGAGTTTGGCGCGACGGGCCTCGGTCTCCGGGATCTCGACGACATGGCCGAATGACCCCGGCGGCTGGCTGGTGATCAGAAACAGCAGAGGTCTGCGACGCCCATCCTTGCCGACGACGATGAGCATGACGCAGGTCGGGCGTGCTTTCCGGCCAGCCTCTTCGCCACGATCGTGCTCCTACGCCCGCAGATAGGAGTAGAGGATGATCTCTCCGTGTTGGGGCTCAATCATCGCGCCCGTCGTCCTGCGCGACAGCGTCGAGCCCAGCCCGGATCTCGTCGCGTTCCAGACCCGTCAGGTCTTCGGCACGGTGCGCACGCTGCGAGCCTGCGCCAGACAGGCGATCGAACTGCTCGGCTGTCATCAGGACGAACTTGCGCTTTCCGCGCTTGGTGATGTCCACGGGGCCGCGGAAGGCCGCCTCGACCACCTCGCCGGACTTGTTGCCGAGGTCCGTGAGGGTGAAACTCGCCATTGCCACCTCCTGCAGTATCCATGAAATAGCTGTATTAGCTATTTTTGGCAATTCAGGTGAAAGACGAATGGGCTGGCTGTGTAACTCGGTTACGCACCTGCTCCAGCCGGCCGGTCAGTGGGACCGCTGATCGTGGTATGTGGGCATAATCAGCGACGAGCCGCCCAACCCCGCCGCAACCGGGCCGAGCGAGGCTACGGAGCGGCCTTGAGCGCGCGGTAGACGCTCGCCCGCCCGATCCCGAGCTGCCGGGCGATCGACGAGGCGCCCTTCCCCTCCCCTATCAGCGCCCGCACGGCTTCAGGGTCCACGCTGTTCTTGCGCTTGCGGTTATACACGCCGGCGGCCTTGGCCTTGGCGATCCCCTCCATCTGCCGCTCACGCCGCAGGTTCGTCTCGAACTCGGCGAAGACGCCCAGCATGTCGAGGAAGGCCTTACCCGCAGCGGTGCTCGTGTCGATCTGCTGCTCTGTCGCCTTCAGAGAGGCGCCCTTGAGCTTCAGCGTGCGGACGATGTCCTGAAGATCCCCGACGGACCGCGCCAGCCGGTCGACGCGAGTCACCATGAGTGTGTCGCCGTCACGGATGAAATCCAGGATCGTCGCCAGCTCGCTCCGTCCTGCGCGGGTTGTGCCACTCGCCTTCTCGGACCGGATGATGTCGCAGCCGGCTGCCTGGAGCGCGGAGATCTGCAGGGTGAGGTCCTGGTCCGTCGCACTCACCCGCGCATACCCGATCGCAGCCATCCCGCCACCCCAAACCGCATCAAATGGTCATGACCATTTGAGAATATGTCCCATTTCCTCACATGACAACCCTGATGAGACACTGCGCGCGCCGGGCGGGCCGGCTTTGACGAATTCTCAAAGGGTGTACCCGGTGGGACGGAGGTGCGGTGTTAGGGGAAGCGGATGTCCGGGAGTCGTCAAACCCAAATACCCCTTTGCCCACTTGCGCCAGTGATACTTTGGGCTCTAGGGTTTGCGGACTTTGGGGCTCTTGCCCGCGTTTGGCCGCGGCGCCATACCCAAATACCCCTTTGTCCTAATGGGCCATGGGGTTCATGGGCTGTTGAGGTTTTCCACTTATACCCCCTGGGGCGTTTACCCCTTGGGGCACTGGCACACTTACCCACCTGGGAGCTTGGGCAATGGCGGTCATCAGCGTGTGTTCGACCAAGGGGGGCGTCGGCAAGACCACGCTCGTGATCTGCCTCGCCGACGCCTACGCCCGGCAGGGCGGGAGCGTCGCGATTATCGACGCCGACCCGAACGGTCACGTCGTGACTTGGCGCGAGCGGGCAGGGGAGGGGGGACAGGTCGACGTGATTGGCGGCGTCACCCAGGCCAACATCCTCGACCGGATCAGCGAGGCCGCCGCCCGCTACTCGATCGTCTTCGTCGACCTCGAGGGCGCCGCCTCGCAGGCCGTGACCTACGCGATCGCCGAGTCGGACCTCGTGCTGATCCCCTCGAAGGTGTCGGGCATGGACCTGCAGGAGGTGTTCCGGACCTACGAGGTCGTGCAGCGGGCCGAGAAGATGCTCAAGCGCCGCATCCCGGCGCGCGTCGTCCTCACGCAGATGTCGCCGCTCCAGAGCCGCGTCGCGGCGCATGCCCGCGCCGAGATCCAGGCGGCGTCGATCCCCGTGCTCCAGACCGAGGTGATCCAGCGCGCCGCCTACCAGGCGCTCCACTTCACCGGCCTCTCGCCCTCGGCGCCGGACGGCGACGCCAAGGCCGCCCGCGAGGTCGGCGCCACCCTCGAGGAGCTTCTCGCCATCCTCGCCGAACAGCAGCAGGCCGCGTGATGTCGAAGCCCGTGTTCCAGCCAGCCCCCCGTCCGAAGCCGCGCACCTCGCCCGAGGAGGCCCGCCAGCTTGCCGAAGCCGCAGAGGATCTCGGCTTCACGCGCTCGTCGACGGCGCCCGAGCCCGAGCGGTCGGCATCTGAGGCGCCGGCAACGCCGGAGCCCGCCCCCGCAAGCCCAAATCCCCCTTTGCTCAAGAGGACCAGTGCCCAAAAGGATCCGGCCCTCAAGTTCAGCATCCCGGAGGAGGTCTGGACCGAGCTGCGCCAGCGCGCGCTCGACGAGCGGGTGACGGTCAAGTTCCTGGTCCTGCGGGCGCTGGCGCGCGACGGATTCGCAATCGATCTCGACAACCTGCCCGAGGACGGACGACGCGTCCGATAGCTCGTTCCTTGCCGCCCCGAATCCCTCACCGAGCGCCGGATCCTCACCAGAGTCCGGCGTTCTCGATTCCAGGGGTGGCTACGGTCTCAGGCTAGAATCGAGGGCTCGCGGCCGGGCGTCTGGTCTGACCGGAGCCCGAATCCCCCCCTCCGAAAACCCGTCGCGCCGCTTCCGCGAGCTGCCGTCTTCGATTCTAGAGAAGAAGAGAATCCCTTGATCCCTGTGGAGGGAGTCGGTTTGCACCCTGTTGGCCGTCGACGCTGGAGCCAGGCCGCCCATTCCCGCGAGAGGACCCGGACGAGGTTGGTCTCGTGCTTGCGGCCCTTGAGCGGGCGTTCGGTGATGGTGACGAGCCCGTCGCTCTCGGCCAGGCGTAGGGTCATCTGCGCGTGGCGGTGGCAGACGCCGGCCCGCGCTGCGATCTCGGCTATCGAGAGGCCGCAGACACCGCGCGCGGCGATCTCCTCCCCGACAATGAATAGGACGGCCCGCTGGCCTTCGGTGTAGCGGCGCGCGAGCGGCTCGGGGAGCGGGCTTGATCCGCCGAGGCCCCGGCGGCGCTCGCGGCTCTTGGCCCGATCGGGCGAGCGCTGGCGGCGGGGGGCGAACTTCGTGATGCGGGCGGCAGTGGGGGCAATGGCGGCGGCGAGGGCTAAGCCGGGTAGGGCAAGGGCGGCAGGGGACGCCCGGCCGGCGGTGCGCCGCGCCTCGATCGCGTCGTCGAGCTCGCCCGCCTCGTGGTCGTCGATCCGCCCGGCGGCGTTCAGCGCGTAGAGCTGCTCGCGCAAGGATACCAGCATCTCCGGAAGTGCCTGCGCGATCGCCTTTTTCATCTCGGCATAAGTCATCGGTCGGCCTCTGCTTGAGGCCGCGGCAGATCGAGCCGGGTCACGCGTGAGCGCCCGGGTCCTGGCAAAGCTCCGCCGTCGTCGGAAATCGGGTTTCCGATTGACAGGGGTAGCGATTTTGGGGATGATCCGAGCTGATGATGGCTTGGATCGGCCCCTTGGGGCTCCAGACCCTCGGTTGCCCTGGCAGGCTCCCGAGGGTCTCGCTTTTTCAGGGTGTCGCTGCTGCGGCGGGAAACTCCGGTGATTGCGACCCGAACTCAAGGCGCGGGCCGCGGAAGTGTACACACAGACACAGATTAACCCTGGCCGTCAAATCCTCAGATTACGCGCCAAGCGGCAGGGTATGGGCGTGGCGGCAGATCGAGCCAGGTCGCGCACGTGCACACCCGGTTCCCCGCAAAGCTCCGCAGTCGCCAGAAACACAGTTCTGGATTGACAGCTGCAGCGATTTCGGGGACGATCAGTCTTGCTTGCGGGCTTGATCGGCCCTTCGGGGCATCAGACCCTCGGTTGCCCTTGCAGGGGCTTCCGGGGGTCTCGCTTTTTCAGGGCCTCACTGCGGCGGCGGGATCTCCGGGTTGATGCGACTCGGGCTCAAGGCACGGATCGCGGAAGCGTACAAACAGCCACAAATTAACCCTGGCCGTCAAATCCGTCTGTCTACCGAGTCGGGCTTTTGCCGTTGAGCGTAGGCGTTGAGTCAGGAGGCGGAGGTCGGGGTGAATGACGATGGCGCTGCATGCAGTGGCCGATCACCATGATGCTCTCTCGCCCATTGAGCGCGGCAAACAGCGTCGTGGTGCTGTGGCGGATGTCGTCGTGGGTGCGGATCGCCGCTCGTCCTGAGGCGATCGGGCGATTGGGCCTGATGCGTTCGAGGTCCTGGCTCTAGTTTTTCTCGTCGGCTGACAGCACCGACGCGTGGCAAGGCAGGTCCATGTAGAGGTCGACGATCTCCTCCACCTTCTCGGTAAAGGCGGGGTCGGTGAAGCGCTTGAGGGTGCACACCCGGTGTGGCTGCAGGCGGTACTCCTGCCAGATGCGCTGGACCGAGCGTAGCGAGATGTTGGTCGCGGCCGCCACGGGGGGACCGGTCCAGTAGATGACTTCGCCGGACGACTCGGAGCAGGTCGGCGCCAGCACCTTGGGCGTCCGTCAGCATCGCGCCTCCTCGCAAATTCCCTCAACGTGAGAGATTCATTGACAGAGTGCAGTTTCAACGGTGAAGGTTGGAGGCTGCGACACTCTCTATATGGTAGCCGATCCTACTTAGGTTCAATTGATATGAAAATTTCCATCAAATCACAGAATGTCCGGGCTGCATCCCACTCTACTCATGAGAATGCCCATCTCATATGGGTTCACGATCAACTCGCAGCAGTTCTCGTGCCAGCTGAGACAGGTTGGTACCTTGAGCATGGGCTTGGACCATTCCAAGTTGACGGATTAATATTTCTTACAATTGAAGCCGCTGAGCAGTGGGTACATGAAATAATTAAATCGATCGATCATTTATAATGTGTCGTATTTTATATAGATTTTAAATGTCAGTAAAAATCTTAAAAAACCTATCTAACATTATAAACGCTCAAAAATATATTGGGCGTCAGACATTATATATGTTAGATTTTATAGGGTACGGGGGAGTTTTACTCGCAGAAAATGGTTATTTTATTGATATTAACGAAATTGCTGAACTTTATTTCAAAATAGAGAATAATAAAAATAAAGAAGATCTTATAAATTCTGAAGGCGGAAGAGAAATTATAAAGCATCTCCTGTCACTAGGTAATGGCCGCTTCACAATTAGCGAGAATAATTTGGTAGTTGTCGAAAGAAAAGATCGTAGACCACTTATTCTCCATGCTACTGTAGCACAAAGCCCAAATTTCGAAGGGATACACACTTTACTTATATTGGTAGATTTGGATTTTGAGAGAGAGATAGAAACATCGTCACTAAAAATTATATTTGGACTTACCGAAGCGGAGGCGCGTCTTGCTAAATTTATATCTAAAGGTTATACTCCAAGTGAAATTGCCACAGATTTAAACCTTTCGATTGCTACCATAAGAACACAACTTGCATCGATTTATAACAAAACTCGCACACGACGTCAGGCTGAACTAGTTTCTCTTGTAAATAAGTTATCTATAATACGTTGATAATCTATAATAATATATATCAATTAAATAATATTGTCTTGAATGTTGCATCAAAGACACTGAAACGGGGAATTATCTTGCCGGCAGTCAAGAGGGTGGCTTTCATCCAAATGAATGATGGATTGTCGCATCTCATCGGTGTACGGCTTCCCTGCCGACTTGTTAAAAGTTTGCCATAAACGGAACGAGTTGAGCGTTAAAATATCGAATCGTGGTATATACATGCGCGCTAGTATAAAAGTCTAGCTTTGCAGCAGATAAAAGCCTCGATTTGATATTTTGAGATAGATTAAGCGCGTTAGCGCATTTTATTGTCGTATCTCCTATGGGATGCGAGCTGGGGAGCTTGAGCCGTGGCCGAAATCATTGAGAACGAGAACAATGGTGACTACGCCTCCGGCTTCAAGGTCGTGGCCGGCGCTGCCGTCACCGTCACGGTGAATGACACCGCCCTGACCGCCACGCAGCTGGCCGCCAGCTT
>NZ_FOEB01000025.1:0-119045 GCF_900110515.1 Methylobacterium sp. ap11
TCGACCTGCTCACACACGCGGACGATCTCGGCCGGCAGATCCGCCGCCAGGGTGCCGCCGCAGCAGGGGCACTGACCCCGGCGGTGGGCCACGACCTCGTCGGGATCGGGGCTGAGCGTGCGGCTGTGCCCCTCGTGACCGGGTTTGGCGCCGCCCGGCTCGGCCTGCTCGCGCCGCTCCTTGCGATCGGTCGAGGCCGGCTTGGAGGAGGTGCGCGAGGTCTTGTCCGGCCGCTGCAGCCGCAGCACCGGCTCGATCAGCTCCTGCTTGCTCAAACGCTCAAGATCGCTGCGGCTCATCTCACGAGAGAATCAGCGAAATCAGCTCTCGGCAAGAGGCGCTGCGAGTGCACGCCATCGGCTCCTCGCCGGCGTCACGCCGCGACCGAGCGCACCCCTGAGTAATTACGAAAATCTTACGCCTAGATTTGTGCGTAGCGTAGTTGTTGCCTCGAACGTAGATTTGAAATTTGTTATTCTCGTTTGATTTTCAGTTTTATTGACGCCCAGAATATTTTCTCGGCAAGCTAGAACCAGCCCTAATGCATGAGTTGCATATAAAATGATGGAAGATTCGCTCAATTTATCAATGATTTTTGATTGCGCAGAGATCAAATTTAGAGGCAATTTTATAAGATATCACAAGCTATTATATTAAGTGTCAACAGATTTCTACGAAGACAAAGCCATAAATACAACTAAGTATTTAATTTTGTTTTATATCGCTTTTATAGTTTGATAATTTGCAAATATAAATATAAATATAAAAAAAGCAAGATTTTATTATTTAGTTATATGAATCGGCAAAATTCACGACTGGTTTTTTGCAGATTAAGATTTATGAAGGAAATCAGTTGCGTTTGTACACTTTTTGTTCTACCCCTGCACGAGTGAGCGGCATAAGCCGTGTAAGCCTTGGCCCAGAAGCCCCGGCGCCCCATCTGGTCACCATCACGGTCGACAGGGTTCTCGTCCCCGCGGGCTCCCGGCCGGTCCCCGGTCCCATCAAGCCTGGCCGCGCCCCGTCGCTGGCGGCCCGGAGCCTTCCCGCATGGCCTCTCTCGACAAGCTCTTCGACCGTTCCGCGGAGACCCGCGTGATCTCGGTGAGGGGCGCCCGCGAGCACAACCTCAAGAACGTCGACCTGACGATCCCCCGCGACAGGCTGGTGGTGTTCACCGGCCTGTCGGGCTCGGGCAAGTCGTCGCTCGCCTTCGACACCATCTATGCCGAGGGGCAGCGCCGCTACGTCGAATCGCTCTCGGCCTATGCGCGCCAGTTCCTCGAGATGATGTCGAAGCCCGACGTCGACCAGATCGACGGGCTGTCGCCGGCGATCTCGATCGAGCAGAAGACCACCTCCAAGAACCCGCGCTCGACGGTCGGCACCGTCACGGAGATCTACGACTACATGCGCCTCCTGTGGGCGCGGGTCGGCATCCCGTACTCCCCGGCCACCGGCCTGCCGATCGAGAGCCAGACCGTCAGCCAGATGGTCGACCGGGTGCTGGCCCTGCCCGAGAAGACCCGGCTCTACCTGCTGGCCCCGGTGGTGCGCGGCCGCAAGGGCGAGTACCGCAAGGAGATCGCCGAGTTCCAGAAGAAGGGCTTCCAGCGGCTGCGCATCGACGGCGAGTACTACGCCATCGACGACGTGCCGAAGCTCGACAAGAAGCTCAAGCACGACATCGACGTGGTGGTCGACCGGATCGTGGTGCGGGCCGACATGGCCTCGCGGCTCGCCGATTCGTTCGAGACCGCGCTCGAGCTCGCCGACGGCATCGCGGTCGTGTCGTTCGCGGATACGCCCGAGGACGGCTCGGTCCCCGAGCCGATCACCTTCTCGTCGCGCTTCGCCTGCCCTGTCTCCGGCTTCACGATCCCGGAGATCGAGCCGCGACTGTTCTCGTTCAACAATCCCTTCGGCGCCTGTCCGACCTGCGGCGGCATCGGCCACGAGATGCGGATCGACCCGACGCTGGTCATCGCCGACGAGGCCCTGAGCCTGTCGCGCGGCGCCGTCGCGCCCTGGGCGAAATCGACCTCGCCCTATTACGGCCAGACCCTGGAAGCCCTGGCACGCCATTACCGCTTCCGCACCGACACGCCGTGGTCGAAGCTCACCGCGGCCGCCCGACAGGTCGTGCTCTACGGCTCGGACGGCGACGAGGTGCGCTTCGCCTACAACGACGGGCTTCGCGCCTACGAGGTCTCGAAGCCGTTCGAGGGCGTGATCCCGAACCTGGAACGGCGCTACAAGGAGACCGACAGCGACGCGGCGCGGGAGGACATCGGCCGGTTCATGGCCGAGACGCCGTGCTCGGCCTGCGGCGGCAAGCGCCTGAAGCCCGAGGCCCTGGCGGTGAAGATCGCCGGCTCCGACATCGGCGACGCCACGGTGCTGTCGGTGCGGGACGCCCATCGCTGGTTCGGCGAATTGCCCGAGCACCTGAGCGCGAAGCACAACGAGATCGCGGCCCGCATCCTGAAGGAGATCCGCGACCGGCTGACCTTCCTGGTCGATGTCGGGCTCGAATACCTGACGCTCGCCCGCGGTTCGGGCTCGCTGTCGGGCGGCGAGAGCCAGCGCATCCGGCTCGCCTCGCAGATCGGCTCGGGGCTGACCGGCGTCCTCTACGTCCTCGACGAGCCCTCGATCGGCCTGCACCAGCGCGACAACGAGCGGCTGCTCGGGACGTTGAAGCGCCTGCGCGACCTCGGCAACTCGGTGATCGTGGTCGAGCACGACGAGGACGCGATCCTGCAGGCCGACTACGTCGTCGATGTAGGCCCCGGCGCGGGCATCCATGGCGGGCAGATCGTGGCGCAGGGCACGCCGGCCGAGCTGCTCGCCGACCCGAACTCGCTGACGGCGAGGTACCTCACCGGTGCCCTGTCGGTGCGGGTGCCGAAGATGCGGCGCAAGGCCAAGCGGAATCCGGCCGCCAAGGCCGGCCAGCCCGAGCCCCAGATGCTGCGCCTCGTCGGGGCGCGGGGCAACAACCTGAAGGACGTGACGGCGGAAATCCCGCTCGGCACCTTCACGTGCATCACCGGTGTGTCGGGCGGCGGCAAGTCGACGCTCGTCGTCGACACGCTCTACAAGGCGGTGGCGCGCAAGCTGAACGGCGCCATGGAGCACCCGGCGCCGCACGACCGGATCGAGGGACTGGAGCATCTCGACAAGGTCATCGACATCGACCAGTCGCCGATCGGCCGGACCCCGCGCTCGAACCCCGCCACCTATATCGGCGCCTTCACGCCGATCCGCGACTGGTTCGCCGGCCTGCCGGAGGCCAAGGCGCGGGGCTACCAGCCCGGCCGGTTCTCGTTCAACGTCAAGGGCGGGCGCTGCGAGGCCTGCTCGGGCGACGGCGTCATCAAGATCGAGATGCACTTCCTGCCCGACGTCTACGTCACCTGCGACGTCTGCAAGGGCAAGCGCTACGACCGCGAGACCCTGGAGGTGAAGTACCGCGAGCGCTCGATCGCCGACGTGCTCGACATGACGGTCGAGGAGGCGGCCGAGCTGTTCAAGGCGGTGCCGGCGATCCGCGAGAAGCTCGAGACCCTGGCCCGGGTCGGCCTCGGCTACGTCCGGGTCGGCCAGCAGGCGACCACGCTCTCGGGCGGCGAGGCGCAGCGGGTGAAGCTGTCGAAGGAGCTGTCGAAGCGCGCCACCGGCCGCACCCTTTACATCCTCGACGAGCCGACCACCGGCCTGCACTTCCACGACGTCGCCAAGCTGATGGAGGTGCTCCACGAGCTGGTCGACCAGGGCAACAGCGTCGTCGTCATCGAGCACAACCTCGAGGTCATCAAGACCGCCGACTGGGTGATCGACATGGGACCCGAGGGCGGCGACGGCGGCGGCACCATCGTGGCGGAAGGGACCCCCGAGGCCATCGCCGAATCGGCGGCGAGCCATACGGGCCGCTTCCTGCGCGAGGTCCTGGCCCGCCGCCCGGCGGCGTCGCCGCGCAAAGCCGCCGCCGACAAGGCCGCTCCCGGCAAGCGGGCCACCCGGAAGGCGTCCGGCAAACAGGCCGCCGAGTAGTCGTCCGGCGGGTCGCTCTCCGGCAAAACACCCATGAAACTGCGCCGCAGAGGCCGCGAAGCGGCGTGTGCGGCGCAGCAAGCAGGTGTTTTCGCCGAAAATATGCCGCAGTAATCATGCGGTGCAGCCTTCACCGTCTGTGTCGGAAATGCGTCATTTGCGCAACGGCTGGGCAACCTCTGCGACCCGCCTGGGCAAAGGGCTGGCGTTCGGACCGTGGCTGTTGGAAGATTATCCCGTTCAGACTGCGCAACACGGCGGGGGCCGCACGGAGCGAGGTGTCGATTCACGTGCGCATTGCATAGCGCGCGACGTCGATGCATGAGCGGCGGTCCCTTCCCGAGAGTAGCTGGGAAGGAAATCTCATGGTCAAGCATTGGCTCGCCGCGGGGGCGGCTGCCCTGTCCCTCGGCATGTCGGCGACGGCATCCTACGCGCAGACGACGACGGTGCCCGGCGAGCAGGTCGGCCTGGCGATCGGCGCGCCGCTGCCCGAGGGCGTCTACGCGATCAACACGTTCACCTATCGCAGCCCGGACGGCCCGAACCTCACCTCCACCGACACCGCGGTCAACGTCCCGGTCCTGGTCTGGTCGACCCCGTGGAAGATCCTCGGCGCCCGCGTCGAAGCCGTGGTCGCCCCGCCGACCGTGTTCACCTTCTCCCGCGCTCCGGGTGGCCGCGATACCAGCATCAACGTCGGCACCTTCGTCGGCGGCATCTTCGCCTGGGATCTCGGCAACAACATCGGCGTCAGCTACCTGTCCGGTGTCTATCTCAACGAGCTGAATGCCGGCCGCGGCGGCGGCCTGCCGATCCTGGCCTCGAACACCTACCGCCAGGGCTTCGCCATCAGCTACACCGGCGACGGCTGGAACGTCACCGCCAACCTGACCTACAACTTCTACGACACGCCGGCCCGCTTCGGCGGCCGCAACGGCATCCCGGGCTTCTACGGCAGCCAGTTCCCCACCGACGCCCTCAACCTCGACCTGACCGCGACCAAGAAGTTCGGCAAGTTCGAGATCGGCGCCATCGGCTACGGCACCGCCAACCTGCCGAACCGCAGCCAGCTCGCCTTCGGCGCGCCGTGCAACGGCAACTTCGCCACCTGCGGCACGGTGGTGGGCGGCGGCGGCGGCCGCTTCGCCCTCGGCGGCCTCGTCGGCTACGATTTCGGCAAGTTCACGGTCCAGGCCTGGGTCGCCCGCGACGTCGCCACCTCGGCGCGCCAGATCTCGCCGGTCACCGGCCTGGCGACGAACCGCGAGGCCTACTCGACCGAGGGCTGGTTCCGCGTCGTCGCCCCGCTCTACACCGTGGCGGCCGCGCCCGAGCCGGCGCCGGTGCCGCTCATCCGCAAGTACTGATCGACGAACCGATCGCGCACGCGATCCCCGGGCCTCGCCGCGGCGAGGCCCGTCCGGCGCCCGGCTCGTCGCGAGCCGGGCGTTCTGCGTTGCGGGCGCCTGTCGGGCCGGGACCCCGCGACCTATAACGTGAAGCGTGCGGACGGGGCCGTCGGAGCCCCGACGCCCTTCGAGATGTGACGCGCGGGGCGCCGAGCCCCGGCAGGAGACCATGATGGCGGCGCCCGGCGACTGGAAGATCCCCTCCTCGGCGCAGCCCCGCCCGGCGGCCTACTCGTACGACCTCGACCAGACCCTGACGGCGATCGTCGCCCTGTCCTCGCGGGTGCCGGACGGCGCCTACACGGCCGAGATCCTCGGCACAGAGCGGGCCGGCAACGGCGTCGTCATCGGCGAGGACGGCCTGGTGCTCACCATCGGCTACCTGATCACCGAGGCCGACACCGTCTGGCTCACCGCCCATGACGGGCGCACCCTCCCCGGCCACGTCGTTGGCTACGACGCCGCCACGGGCCTGGGCCTGGTGCAGGCCCTGGGGTCGCTCGACCTGCCGCACCTGCCGATCGGCAGCGCTGCCGCCCTGCGCGTCGGCGACAAGCTGGTGATGGCCGGAGCCGGCGGCCGTTCCCGCTCCGTGGCCGCGGAGGTGGTCGCGGTGCAGGAATTCGCCGGCTACTGGGAGTACCTCCTCGACGACGCGATCTTCACCTCGCCCGCCCACCCGCATTGGGGCGGGGCGGCGCTGATCGGCCCGGCCGGCGAGCTCACCGGCATCGGCTCGCTGCAGCTGCAGCAGAGCGGCCGCGACGGGCGCCCGATCAACATGTCGGTGCCGATCGACCTCCTGAAGCCGATCCTGGCCGACCTGACGACCCTCGGGCGGGTCTCTGGCCCGCCCCGGCCCTGGCTCGGCCTCTACGCCACCGAGATCGACGACCAGGTCGTGGTGATGGGCCTGTCGCCCCGGGCACCCGCCGAGGTCGCCGACCTGCGCGCCGGCGACATCCTGATGGCGGTGGGACAGGAGGAGGTCGGCGACCTCGCGGGCTTCCTGCGCGCCGTCTGGGCGCTGGGCCCGGCCGGCATCACCGTGCCGCTGACCGTGCACCGCGACGGCCGCACGCTCAGCATCCCGGTCGTCTCGGCCGACCGCGCGACCTTCCTGGTCGCACCGCGGCTGCACTGAAGCGCGGCGGCGCCGGCTCGAGCCTCCGGGCCGGTCTTTGGGCGCCGCGCGCGGCCGGTCCCCAAGCGGCGCCCGGAGCGGCAGGATGGTCCGAAGGCGGCTCCCTCCCCGACCGACGTCGGCGGCCGCGGGATCGCGCCTGCGCGGTCCGCCTTCCCGCGCGCTCCATCGGCACCGAGGCCGGCGCGGCCTGCCCTCCAGGGCGATCGAAAATCTACGCCGCCTCCGGTCGGTATCGCGCGCTCGACCGCTATCTCGCCGCCTTCGCCATCGCGATCTTCCTCACGTCGATCCTCAGCATTGCGGCGCCGACGCGCGGCATCGTCGCCTTCCTCGATCCGGCCTGGCGCGGCACGCCGTCATGGCCCCACGGCGCGACGGACGTCGCGGCCTACGACGCGCTGCGGTCGGGGGCGCTGCGCGATCTCTCGGGCCGGCCCGAACTCGGGATCATCTCCTTTCCGAGCTTCCATGCCGCCTCGGCGGTCCTGTCGGCATGGTCGTTCTGGGGCTTCCGGTCCCTGCGCCTGCCCGCCCTCGCCCTCGACGGGATCATGTCCATCGCCACCGTCGGCTGCGGCGGGCACTACGTGATGGACGTCGTGGCGGGTCACCTCGTCGCCGGCCTCGCGATCCTGCTGGCGGTGCGCGGCTCCGATCTCGGCTATCGCCTCCTCGACCGTCTCGCAGGTTCGCCGACGTTCCCGTACCGGCCGACCTGTCGACGCGCGTCGCGACCGCCGAGCGAGCGACCCGCTGAGGAGCCGGGGCCGCGCGGCACGGGCCCCGGAATGCCCAAAACATCGGCACTGCGACGCGCCGACATTGCACTGCACACCATGTCGCCAGCGACTGCCTGGAACGCACGCCCGTACGATCCCGCGGCGCCCCGATCCCAGCGTCAGCCCGCCCCCTCGGGGCCCCTGCAGCATAGTGCCTAAATCCCCATGCGGATTGCGCTTCATGCGCCAGAGTGCTGCCAAATCGGCGAGCACCGGGGATTGTTGACGATTCCCTGACCGCTGCATGTGAATCGTGCATGGCTGGCTTACGCGGTCCCGTCTCACACCCCGCCAGCCAACTCCCATATGGTGCATTGCAACAGAAGCAGGCGGTCGGTGCCGAAACGGTTCGCACCGGATGCCTGCTCAGAGGTCAAAACCGATGTTCGTCTCCCTCATCCTCAGCAAGATCCGCTCCTACCTCCGCTACCGCGAGACCGTTCACGAGCTGTCGCGTCTGTCCGACCGCGAGCTCGACGATCTCGGCATCAGCCGCTTCGAGATCCAGGGCATCGCCCGCTCGGTCGCCTGAGCTCACCGTCACGCGTACCGTTAAGCTACCGCGTACCCGAGTACCCCAAGTCGATCGAAGCCATCCGGCTCACCATCGTCTCGCGCGCCCGCCCCTTCCGGCGGGCGTTCGCTTGTCCGGGCCCCGCCATTCGCCGCGCATCGGCGGTGTTGCGTCCGTGGCGCCCGATCCGATATGCCGCGTCATGTCCGGATCCCTTCCCATTCACGTCGTCGGCGGCGGCCTCGCCGGCTCGGAAGCCGCCTGGCAGATCGCCGAAGCCGGCCTGCCCGTGGTGCTGCACGAGATGCGGCCCCTGCGCGGCACCGAGGCGCACCAGACCGACGGCCTCGCCGAGCTGGTCTGCTCCAACTCCTTCCGCTCCGACGACGCGTCGCTCAACGCCGTCGGGCTGCTGCATCAGGAGATGCGCCGCCTCGGCTCGCTGATCATGCGCTGCGGCGACGCCCACCAGGTGCCGGCCGGCGGCGCGCTCGCCGTCGACCGCGAGGGCTTCAGCCGCGCGGTCACGGCGGCGCTGGAGGCGCACCCGAACGTCACGATCGCCCGCGAGGAGATCGACGGGCTGCCGCCGGCCTCCTGGGACAGCGTGATCGTGGCGACCGGCCCGCTCACCGCGCCCGGCCTCGCCGAGGGCATCCGCGGGCTCACCGGCGCGGAGTCCCTCGCCTTCTTCGACGCCATCGCGCCGATCGTGCACCGCGACTCGATCGACATGGGCAAGGCGTGGTTCCAGTCCCGCTACGACAAGGCGGGACCGGGCGGCACCGGCGCCGATTACATCAACTGCCCGCTCGACCGCGAGCAATACGCCGCCTTCATCCAGGCCCTCGTCGACGGCGAGAAGACCTCGTTCAAGGAGTGGGAGGCCTCTACCCCCTATTTCGACGGCTGCCTGCCGATCGAGGTGATGGCCGAGCGCGGGGCCGAGACCCTGCGCCACGGCCCGATGAAGCCCGTCGGCCTGACCAACCCGCACAACCCGACGGTCAAGGCCTACGCGATCGTCCAGCTGCGCCAGGACAACGCGCTCGGCACGCTCTACAACATGGTCGGCTTCCAGACGAAGCTGCGCCATGCCGAGCAGGTCCGGGTCTTCCGCACGATTCCCGGCCTGGAGAATGCCGAGTTCGCCCGCCTCGGCGGCCTGCACCGCAACACCTACCTCGACAGCCCGCGCCTCCTCGACGCGACCCTGCGGCTGAAGGCCGAGCCGCGCCTGCGCTTCGCCGGCCAGATCACCGGCTGCGAGGGATACGTCGAGAGCGCGGCGATTGGCCTGATGGCCGGCCGCTTCGCCGCCGCCGAGCGGGCGGGGCGCTCGCTCGAGCCACTGCCGGTCACGACGGCGCTCGGGGCGCTGATCGGCCACATCACCGGCGGGCACATCTCCGACGACGCGACCGCCGCCGAGGAGGCCGGCAAGCCGCGCTCGTTCCAGCCGATGAACGTCAATTTCGGTCTCTTCCCGCCGCTCGACCGGGCCCCGAAGGCCCCGGACGGCAAGCGCCTGCGCGGCCCCGAGAAGGCCCAGGCTAAGAAGCGGGCGATGACCGACCGCGCCCGGGCGGCGCTCGGCGAATGGCTCGGCGAGGCGCCGGAGCCGCTGCCGGCCGAGGCGGCGGAGTAGGCAACGAGCCTCAGAGGAACTCGCAAGATTTCCTCCGCATCTCCCGTTCCACTCGCAACCTCATCCTGAGGTGCCCGGAGCGAAGCGGAGGCCTCGAAGGAGGGCTCCAGACAACACAGAGAGTTCTGGAGCCCTCCTTCGAGGCTCGTTTCACTCGCACCTCAGGATGAGGTCGGGGGTAGAACAATCCATGATGAGGGACAGAAACTGCCGCGGGCGCTATCGCACGGATCGCGCCGCCCACCACAGCCGCCAGATCCGGCGCCAGTTCGGCACCTCGATCACGGTCGCGAGCGGGTCGTAGCCGGGCCGCTCCATCGCCCCGAGGTAGGTCTCGACCATCGCGACCGGCAGGAAGGCGGGGGCGGCGACGGGGGCGATCGTCTGGCGCTCGGCCGCGTAGGCGGCGAGATGGCGGCGGGCGAGCGCCCGCAGGTCGGCGCAGGCGCCGGCGAGGCCCGGGCCGCCGCGGCCTGCCACGATGTCCTCGCGGGTGACGCCGTGGGCGGCCAGCACGTCGGCCGGCAGGTAGACCTGGCCGCTGCGCGCGTGCCAGGGCAGCGCCCGCAACAGCCCGGTCACCGCGTAGGCGACGCCGGCATGGCCCGCGGCGGCGGCGCCCCCGGGCTCCGAGCCGTCCGCCAGGATCAGGCTGCCGAGGCGGATCAGGCAGGAGGCGGTCTCGCCGCAATAGCCCTCGAGGTCGTTCGTGGAGGGCATCGGATCGTCGTAGAGATCGAAGACCCGGGCATCGACGAGATCGACCAGGGGCTGGCGCGGCAGGCGCGCCTTGACGAGCGTATCGTCGAGGGCGGCGGCGACCGGGTGGGCGCGGACATCGCCCCGCGCCTCGCCCTGGAGCGCGTCGCGCCACCATTGCAGCCGCAATTCCCCCGGCATCGGGCTCGACACCGCTTCGCGCACCCGCGCCACCTCCAGGCTGAAGGCGGCGAGCGCATGGAGGTGCGGGCGCTTCTCGGCCGGCGCATAGAGGCTGGCGTACCAGCGGTCGGGATCGCCCTCGCGGACCAGCGCCTCGCAATGGGCGTAGGCCCAGGCCGGATCCCGGGGCTCGGCCTCGCTCATGATGGTCTCAGGGTACCGCGATCAGGGCGGCCGCAACCTTGCGGTTCTCGGCCATCAGGATGTTGTAGGTCCGCGCCGCCGCGCCGGTCTGCATCACGTCGAGGCCGATCCCGGCCTGCTTCAGGTGCCGGCGCAGGGAATCGGGCACGAACACGATCTCGGCCCCGGTGCCCAGCAGCAGGAGGTTGGCCTCGCCGGCCTCGGCGAGGAGGGGGGCCAGGCTCTCCGGTGTGATTTCGGCCGGGTCGGTCACGTCCCAGGCCCGGACGCCGGAGGGCAGCGCCAGGATCGAGCCGCGATGCGACATGTCGGCGAAGCGGAAGCCGCCGCCGCCATAGGCGTCGATCGGGTAGCGGCCCGGGACGAAGCCGTCATGCAGCCGCCCGGACCCGGAGGCGCCCTCGCCCGCCACTACTCGGCCGCCTGCTTCAGGCTGGACGTGTCGCGCGCCTGCGAGCGGCCGCCGGCCTGGAGCCCGATATAGATCAGGAACGGGGTCGAGACGAAGATCGCCGAGTAGGTGCAGATCACCACGCCGGCCAGCATCACCACCGAGAAGCCCTTGATCGCCTCGCCGCCGAACAGCACCAGCGCGAGCAGCGACAGGGCGGTCGACATCGCGGTCATCACGGTGCGCGACATGGTGGAGTTGATCGAGAGGTTGAGCAGCTCCTCGGTCGGCATGGTCTTGTAGCGCCGCATCAGCTCGCGGGTGCGGTCGAACACCACCACCGTCTCGTTGAGCGAGTACCCGACGATCGTCAGAATCGCGGCGATCGAGGTCATGTTGAACTCGATCCGGGTGATGACGAACAACCCGACCGTGATGACGATGTCGTGCAGGGTGCCGACGATGGCGCCGAGCGCCAGTTCGCGCTCGAACCGGAACCACAGGTAGAGCAGCACCGCCACGACCGAGAGCACGACGCCGATCGTGCCGGATTGCACCAGCTCGCCCGAGACGCGGGGGCCGACGGTCTCGACGCGGTCGAAGGCGTAGTCCTTGTCGAAGGCGGCGTGGGCCTTCTGCATCACCAGGGTCTGGCCGGTCTCGCCGCCGGCCTGGAGCGGGAAGCGGACCGAGATCGAGCCCTGGCCGAGCTCCTGCACCTCGGTCTCGCCGAAGCCGAAATCGTTGGCGGTGTGGCGCACCGCGCCGACGTCGGAGGTGACGCCGGCCTTGGGCCGCAGCTCGACCAGGGTGCCGCCCTTGAAGTCGATGCCGAAATTGAGCCCGATCTGCAGGAACAGCACCACCGTGGCGACCGAGATGAAGGCCGAGAGCGGGAAGCTGAGGCGCCGCAGGCGCATGAAGTCGAAGTGGGATTCGTCGGGCCAGAGGCGGAGGAGGCGCATCGTCGGTCTCGAAATGGGTGTGTCGGCGCGCTCCTCGTCCAGAGCGCCGCGCAAGTCCGGGCGGTCGCGAAGACCGCCCGTGGCATGTTCAGATGGGAAGCGTCTTGGGCCGCAGGCGCTGGTACCACAGAGCGATCATCATCCGGGTCAGGGTCACGGCGGTGATCACCGTGGTCATGATGCCGAGGATGAACACCACCGCGAAGCCGCGCACCGGCCCCGAGCCCATGAAGAAAAGGATCACCGCGGCGATCGCCATGGTGGAGTTCGAATCCACGATGGTGGCGAAGGCGCGGTCGAAGCCGGCCTGCAGCGCCGACGGGATCGACCGGCCGGCCCGCACCTCCTCGCGGACGCGCTCGTAGATCAGCACGTTGGAATCGACCGCGGTGCCGATGGTGAGCACGATGCCGGCGATACCCGGCAGGGTCATGGTGGCTTCCAGCACCGACATCAAGCCGAGGATCAGGCCGACATGGACGAGGAGCGCGATGTTGGCGAAGAGGCCGAACACGCCGTAGGCCGCGAACATCAGCACGACGACGAGGATCGTCGCCACGATGGTGGCGTGCTTGCCGGCCTCGATCGAGTCGCGGCCGAGGCCCGGACCGACGGTCCGGCGCTCGATCACGGTGAGCTTGGCCGGTAGGGCGCCGGCGCGCAGCAGCACCGAGAGGTCGTTGGCCTGCTGCACCGTGAAGCGGCCGGAGATCTGGCCCTGGCCGCCGGTGATCGGCTGCAGGATGCGGGGGGCCGACACGACCTCGTTGTCGAGGACGATCGCCATGGCGCGGCCGACATTCTCGCTCGTCGCCTGGCCGAAGCGCTGGGCGCCGCGCAGGTTGAACTTGAAGTTGACGATCGGCTCGTTCGACTTCTGGTCGAAGCCCGGCTGGGCGTCGGTCAGGTCGGCGCCGTCGGCCATGACCCGGCGCTCCACCGGCACCTTCTGGCCGTTGGCATCCTTGGACACCAGCATGTCGACGTCGCCGGCCGAACTGTCGGCGAGGAGGCGGAACTCGAGCTTGGCGGTCTTGCCGAGCTGCTCCTCCAGGCGCGCCGGGTCCTGCAGGCCCGGAACCTGGACCAGGATGCGATCGGCGCCCTGCTGCTGGATCGACGGCTCGGTGGTGCCGCCGAGATCGACGCGCTTGCGGATCACCTCGATGGCCTGGCTCACCGCCCGGCGCACCCGGGCGTTGAAGCCCGCATCGGTGTAGGTGAGCTGGATCAGGCCGTTCGGCTCCTCGCGCACGTCGAGGGTGCGGGCGCCGGTCTGGCCGAGGGTGGCGTCGGTGACGGGCTGCGACAGGGCCTGCAGCTTCGGCATCACCTTGGCGCGGTTGGCGGCATCGCCGACGCGCAGCTGCACGCCGCGCGGCTGGAGCTGGATGCCGCCGTCGGCCTGGACGCCGGACTCGCGCAGCGCCTGGCGCACGTCGTCGCGCAGGCCCTGCGCCATGGTGCGGCCGAGGTCGTTGCGGTCGACCTCCAGCACGATCTGCGAGCCGCCCTGAAGGTCGAGGCCGAGCACGATGGCGCGGGTCGGCACGATCCAGGTCGGGAACCAGGACGGCAGGGACTTGATGAAGCCGCTGCGCTGGTCGGCCGTGAAGAAGCTCGGCACGGCGAGCATCAGGCCGACGAGGATCACGGCGAGCGTCGCGACGGCCTTCGTGGTGGAAATACGGAGCATCCGCGGCGTCCCAACCGGTCTCGAATGGAGGTCAGATAGGGCGGCCCGGCGCCTTTTTGTCCGGGCCTCTCCCAGCGTCAGCGCGGGCTCAGGCGGCCTTGACCGGCTCGCCCTTGGCCCGGACCTCGGCGATCATGGTGCGAACCACCTTGACCTGGACGTTCGGGGCGATCTCGACCTCGATCTCCGGGGCCTCGGTCACCTTGGCGACCCGGCCGACGATGCCGCCGGTGGTCACCACCGTGTCGCCGCGGCGCACGTTCTTGACCATGTCCTGGTGGTCCTTGGCGCGGCGCTGCTGCGGGCGCAGGATCAGGAAATACATGATCACGAAGATCAGGATGAAGGGGACGACCTGCACGAGGATGTCCGTGCCGCCGGTCGCCCCGGCTCCCTGCGCGAAGGCGGGCGTGATCACTCTCGAGGTCTCCCGAAACAAGACGAAAACGGGCCGGGCGGGTCCCCGCCGGCCTTGCAAAAGCGCGCGGACTATAGCCACGGACGACCCGAAAGCAACGGCGGGGTGGTGGGCGTCCCCGGCCGATCCGGCCGGGTTTTCGTTCGCGGTGCCTTGGGATTATGAGGCGCCACCCGCTCGTCCGCCCCCGCGCAAGGAGCCCGCATCTCCGCGATGACCGATCAGACCCCCTCCCCCGTCTCCGATCTGATGCCCGTGCTGCTGCGCATCGCCGCGGCCCTGGAGCGCGCCGCGCCGCCGGCGATTCCCGCCCCCGATTTCGCGGCGGCCGACGCCTTCGTGTGGCAGCCCGAGGGGCGGCTGCAGCCGGTGCCGCGGGTCAACCGGGTCGAGATGGGCCTCCTGCGCGGCATCGACCGGATGCGCGACACCCTGTTCGACAACACCGCGCGCTTCGCCCGCGGGCTGCCGGCGAACAACGCGCTGCTGTGGGGCGCCCGCGGCATGGGCAAGTCGTCGCTGGTCAAGGCGGTCCATGCCGAGATCAACGCGAGCGGGCCGGAGCGGCCGCTCAAGCTCGTCGAGATCCACCGGGAGGACATCGAGGGCCTGCCCGCCCTGATGGGATGGCTGCGGCCCGACCCGCACCGCTTCGTGGTGTTCTGCGACGACCTGTCGTTCGACGGCGACGACACGTCCTACAAGTCCCTGAAGGCGGCGCTCGACGGCGGCATCGAGGGCCGGCCCGACAACGTGATCTTCTACGCCACGTCGAACCGGCGCCACCTGCTGGCCCGCGACATGATGGAGAACGAGCGCTCCACCGCGATCAACCCGGGCGAGGCGGTGGAGGAGAAGGTCTCGCTGTCCGACCGGTTCGGCCTCTGGCTCGGCTTCCACAAGTGCAGCCAGGACGAGTACCTGGCGATGATTGACGCCTACGTCGCCCGCCACGGCCTGACGGTCGCCCCCGAGCAATTGCGGGCCGAGGCGCTCGAATGGTCGACCACCCGCGGCGCGCGCTCGGGCCGCACCGCGTTCCAGTACATCCAGGACCTCGCCGGGCGGCTGGGACAGCGGCTCGACTGAGGGCATAGCCCTGGGTGCCGCTCGCGCGGCCCCGGGGGCTGCTCGAACACCGGGCGGGAGGGCTTCAGCCCCCCGCCTCCTCGGCCGCCCGCTCGCGCTCGCGGCGCTTCTCCATCGCGCGGACCGAGATGATCGACGCCTCGTAGAGGAGCAGCATCGGGATCGCGAGCGAGAGCTGGCTGATCACGTCGGGCGGGGTCAGCACCGCGGCGGCGACGAAGACCAGCACGATCGCGTAGCGCCGCCGCTCCTTCAGGAACTTCGCGTCGATCAGGCCCACCTGGCCCAGCAGGGTCAGGATCACCGGCAGCTGGAACGCGATGCCGAAGGCGAAGATCAGCGTCATGATGAGCGAGAGATACTCGTCCACCTTCGGTAGGAGCTCGATCGTGGCCTCGCCGGGCTGGCCGATCTGCTGCAGGCTGACCGAGAACTTGATCAGCAGCGGCATCGCGAGGAAATAGACGACGAGGGCACCGAGCAGGAAGAAGATCGGCGTGGCGACGAGGTAGGGCAGGAAGGCCCGGCGCTCGTTGCGGTAGAGGCCCGGCGCCACGAAGGCGTAGAGCTGGGTCGCGACCACCGGGAAGGACAGGAAGCCGGCGCCGAACACGCTCAGCTTGATGTTGGTGAAGACCTGCTCGAGGAAGTGGGTCGCGATCAGCCGCGCCTTGTCGGCCCCGACCACGCTCACATAGGGGTAGACCAGCACGTTGTAGATGTGCTGAGCGAAGAAGAAGCAGATAAAGAACATCACCCCGAAGGCGAGCATCGACTTGATCAGCCGCGAACGCAGCTCGATCAGATGTTCGATCAGGGGTGCGCGCGAGGCCTCGATCTCGGCTTCATCGGCCTCGGTCATCATGCGCTGCGGCCCGTGCTGGCGGTGTCGTGAGGAGTCGAGGGTGACGGCTCCGCCGTCGGGGCGGCGGAGGACGACGGCTCCGGCACCGCCCGGGCGGCATCGGCCTTGAGATGCGCGGTCGCGGCGGCCAGGGCCTCGTGGGTCGGCTTCTCGGCGGCGGGCTCGGGCACCTGGTAGGCCGGCGGCGCGGCCGGGTCGACGGCAGACGGCTCGGGCACCGTCGCGGCATAGGGGTCGGCCAGCGGATCGGTGCCCGGCAGCGCCTGGGTCGCCGGCTTGTAGGTCGCCGTGCCGTCGACCGCGCCCTTGATCTCGTTGCGGATGGTCTGGACCGGGTTGAAGCCCGTCGCCGTCGCCGAGGCGACGCTGCGGTTGATGCCCTCGACCTCGCGGCGGACGTCGTCGAGCTCGGCCTCGCGCATCGCCTCGCTGAACTGGCTCTGGAACTCGCCGGCCATGCGCTTGAGGCGGCCGGTGACCTGGCCGACGGTGCGCAGGGCCCTGGGCAGGTCCTTGGGGCCGATGACGACGAGCGCGACGCCGCCGATCAGCATCACCTCGCCCCAACTCATATCGAACATGGCGTGACGGCCCTGCTACTCGCGCGGCGCGACTCTCGGGCGGGCGCCCCGCGCGGGCTGTCTAGCACGCCGCGGCGCCGGCGCCAGTCGGCGCCGCGCAGGTTCCGGTTGAGAGGCGGGGCCCGCGGGCGGTCCTGCGCCGGCCTTCGATCCTCGACGCGGACGGGCGGCGGGCCGGGCCGCGCACGCCCCTCCGCGACGGCGGCGGCTCAGCCGACCTTGTGGTCGGTGTTCGGCTGGGGGGTGAGCGGAGGCATCTGGGCGGTCGGCACGGTGTGCGGCGCGGCGGTCGGCGCGTGGACCGGCTGCACCGGAGCGGGGTGCACGACCGGGGGCGGCACCTGGACCGGCGGCACCTGGGCGTGGGGCACCTGCGCGGTCGTGGTCGGGGCCTGCTCGTCGTCCGCCATGCCCTTCTTGAACGCCTTGATGCCCTTGGCGACGTCGCCCATCAGGTCGGACACCTTGCCGCGTCCGAACAGCAGCATGATGATCACGCCGACGACGATCCAGTGCCAGATACTCGCGCCGCCCATGGTTCTCTCCCGCGCAGCGTCAGTTTCGCTGCCGCACTCGTCACGGGGCGTTCGCGGACGCCCCAAACCTCTGATCCCGCACGCTCATCGTCGCCGCACCGGCTGAGCCGAGCGCGCACGGTCCGGCCGGAACCTAAGGACGCCAGGAGGCGAAAACAAGCGTTTCCTCCGGCGCTTCCTCAGAGAGCACCGGAATGCCGCGCCGGGGAATCTACCCGCTCGGCCCGTCCTCGCCGGGCGGCGGATCGTCGTCGGGATCGGCGCCGTCGCCGGGCTGGGGCACCCGGAATCCCGCCGGCAACCGCCCCTCGATCAGGCCGAGGCCCTTCAGCTCGTCGAGCCCCGGCAGGTCGGAGACCGCATCAAGGCCGAAATGGTCGAGGAAGGCCGGGGTGGTGCCGTAGGTGACCGGCCGGCCCGGCGTGCGGCGGCGACCGCGCAGGCGCACCCAGCCCGTCTCGAGCAGGAGGTCGAGGGAGCCCTTCGAGGTGGTGACGCCGCGGATCTCCTCGATCTCGGCCCGGGTCACCGGCTGGTGGTAGGCGACGATCGCCAGGGTCTCGAGCGCGGCCCGCGACAGCTTGCGCGGCTCGGTCGCATCGCCCCGCAGGGCCCCGGCAAGGTCGGGCGCGGTGCGGAAGGCGTAGCCCCCGGCCACCCGGACGAGGGTCAGGCCCCGGGACCCGTAGATCCGGGCGATCTCGGCGACGACCGCCGGCACGTCGGTGCCGGGCGGCAGCCGGGCGGCGAGCGCGGCCGGCCCGAGCGGCGCCGGCGCGCTGAAGATCAGCGCCTCGGCGAGGCGCACGACATACGGGGGGGCGGGCGGCTCGGGCGTGCGGGACAGTTTCGCGCTCACGGGCCGGCCGGGCGGATCTGGATCGGCGCGTAGGGGGCGTCCTGGCGCAGCAGCAGCCGGCCCTCGCGGGCGAGCTCCAGTACCGCGGAGAGCGAGGAGGCGCGCACGGTGGCGCGGCTCTTCGGGTCGGCGAGGTACTGGGACAGGCAGGAATCGAGGTCGGTCCAGTCGTCCCAGGGGCCGACCAGGCGCTCCAGGGCGGTGCGAGCGTCGATCAGCGACCAGACGTTGCGGGGCGGCAGGGTGACCTGCGCGCAGGCCCGCTCCTGGCACTGGCGGGCATAGGCGGCGATCAGGTCGTGCAGGGTGACGGCGAAGGCTCCCCCCTCCCCGGCCGCGGGCTCCGGCAAGGCAGCGGCGCGGCCGAAGACATCGCGGCCGAGCTGCTCGCGCTGCGACAGCATCAGGGCGGCGGCCCGGATGGCTTCGAGGCGGCGCAGCCGCACGGCCAGCGCCTCGGCGAGGTCGCTCCCCGCGGGCTCGGGGCCGCGGGGCGGGGCCGGCAGCAGCAGGCGCGACTTGAGGTAGGCGAGCCAGGCCGCCATCACCAGATAATCCGCCGCCAGTTCGAGCCGCAGGCGCCGCGCCTCGTCGATGAAGGCGAGGTACTGCTCGACGAGCGCCAGGATCGAGATCCGGGCGAGGTCGACCTTCTGGCGGCGGGCGAGCTCCAGCAGCAGGTCGAGGGGACCCTCGAAGCCGTCGACGTCGACCACGAAGGCCGCCCCCTCGGGCACGTCCTCGTCGATCTCCCGCGCGGCCTCGTCCCACCGCATCGCCGCGTCCCGTCAGGCCGCGGCGGCGAGCCCGGCATCGAGGCGGGCGCGGGCCTCGGCGGGGTCGAAGGACGCCGTGTCGGGGCTGAGCCGCGCCAGGGCGGCCTCGGCCCGGCGCAGGGCCTCGCCGGCGAGGACGGGTGCTGCGGCCACGACCTCCTCCATCTCGGCCCGGACGCCGTTGCAGTGCAGGCCGACGTCGCAGCCGGCCCGGAAGGCGGCGGCGGCGCGGTCGCGAAAGCCCCCGGCGAGCGCGTTCATCGACAGGTCGTCGGTCATCAGCAGGCCGTCGAACCCGATGCGGCCGCGCACGATCTCGCGGATCACCGTCGCGGAGGTGGTCGCGGGGTTCTCCGGGTCGAGGGCGCGGAACACGACGTGGGCCGACATCGCCATCGGCAGGTCGGCGAGCGCCCGGAACGGCTGGAAGTCGTGCGCGTCGAGCTCGGCCAGGCTCGCCTCGACCACCGGCAGGGCGTGGTGGCTGTCGGCGCCGGCACGGCCGTGGCCGGGCACGTGCTTCATCACCGGCAGCACGCCGCCGGCCATCAGGCCCTCGGCCACCGCGCGGCCGAAGGCCGCCACCACGCCCGGCTCGGTGCCGTAGGCCCGGTCGCCGATGACGTCGTGGGCGCCCGGCACCGGCACGTCGAGCACGGGAGCGCAATCGACATTGATGCCGACCGCCGCGAGGTCGTGCGCCATCAGGCGGGCGCCGAGATGGGCGAGGGCCGGGCCGTTCTCGGGTCCGCCGGCGCGCAGGTAGGTCCGGCCGGCCGGGTAGGCGTTCCAGTGCGGCCGGGTCATGCGCTGCACCCGCCCGCCTTCCTGGTCGATCAGGACCGGGGCGTCGGCCCGGCCGACGGTCTCACGCAGCGCCGCCGTGAGGGCGCGGACCTGCTCCGGGCTCTCGATGTTGCGCTTGAACAGGATGAAGCCCCAGGGCTGCGCCGCGCGGAAGAAGGCGGCCTCGTCGGCGCTCAGGACCGGGCCGGCGCAGCCGAGGATCAGGGCAAGGCTCGTCATCGACGGCGACTCTCGTCGGTTCGGGGGCTGGAACGGGGACGCCAATTCCGCCCCGGCGCATGGGCGCCGACGGGCGGGACCGGCGGATTCGAGGGAACGGTGTCTAGCGCGCCCGGCCGGTGCGGGGCTGTCGGCACGGCGCCACAGCGGCCGGGTTTCCGGAAGCCCGCCGGATGCGAGGCGGCCTCGCTTCGACGGCGTCCGGCTCGGGCGAACAAAAACCCGGTGGCCGAGGAAACTAGTTCTTGGCCACGAAGCAGGCCGCGCCGGCCGACTTGAGCTTGCCGCACAGGCCGTCGGCGCTCTCCTTCGACATCGGCCCGACGCGGACGCGGTAGATCGACTTGCCGTTGACCTCGGCCTGACGGATCAGCGGCGACTGGTTGCCGAGGACGGCGGCGTAGCGCTCGCGGGCCTGCTTGAACGCGACCTCGGCCTCCTTCTCGGTGGCGCGCACCGAGAGCTGCACCGAGAAGCCGCCGACCGGCGCCTGCGGCGTCGGCACCGCCTGGGTGGTGACCGGCGGCTCGGCGGAGGCGACGCGCTGGGGCTGCCTCTGCGCCGGGGTCTCGGGCGCCGGGGTCTCCGCCGCGGCCGCCGGGGTCTGGGGGGCGATCGGCACGACCCGGGCGCTGCTGCGCGGCGTGACCGGTGCCGCGGCCGGGGTCGAGCCGGTCGCCTCGGTCGGCAGGGTCATGGTCGGGATCGGCGATGCGGCGGCGCCTTGCGCCTGCGCGGCCTTCTGCTGGGCTTCCTGCGCGGCGCGCTGCGCCTCGGCCGGCGACGGCTCGGGCCGCACCGAGACGGTGCGCACCCGGCGCGGCTCGCCGAGGGATTCGGTGAGCGCGTTGCCGGGAGTGGCGGGCGAGGCGGCGGGGCCGGCCTCGGCCACGAGGGCGCGGGCCGCCTGCTTGACGTCGAGGGGCTGCTCCTCGCGGTTGACGATGCGGATCTGCCCGTCCTTGGCGATCGGGCCGCGCTCGTAGATCTGCTTGTTCTGGTCGGGGATCTCGACGCCGCCGGCATTCTGCGGCGCGACCTTGAGCGGCGCCTGGTCGGCCATGACCAGGATCGGCGCGCCGGAACGGCCGTGGTGGAACGCCTTCCAGGTCAGGGCGCCGCCGATCGACGCGGCGACGATGCCGAGCGCGGTGCCCACCAGGGCGATGCGCCGGCGGCCGCGGGGCCGCGGCTCGGCGGCGAGACCGGGCTCCGCCTCGCCGGCCATCGGGGCCGGATCGGCGACGGCCTCGTGCTCGGACGCCGCGAGATACTGGTTGAAGGCGCCGGCCGGAGGATGCGACGGCGCCCCCATCGTGGGCTCGGAGCGGCCGGGCGCGAGGGCGCCGTCGGGCGCGGAGAAGCCCGCCTCGCCGTAGTTCGGCATCACCGGCTCGACGCGGCCGCGGGCCTCCGCGGTGCGGGTCGCCTCCTTGGCTTCCTTGGCCTCCAGCAGCGCGCGGAACGGATCGTCCTGGCCGACGATGCGGGCGAGCTCGGCGAGCGGGTCGGGCCGCGCACCCGTCTGGGCGGGAGCCGGCTGCCGATCGTGCTCGAAGCCGTCGTAATCGACGGGAACCCGGGAAGCATTCGACGTCATGGCAGCACCATCCTGTTCGCCCTCGCGTCACCTCGCGGCTGTTGTCAGGCCGGCTCGGCGACATCGGCCGCCCACCCCGATATGGGGAGGGCGGCCGGCAGATCCCATCGCTCGCGTCCCGCCGCGGCACGCGCCTTCGCGCATCCCGCGGCGTCCGGTCGCGCGCCGATCCCGGCGCCGAGCCTCAGCGCATCTCGTCGGGTGCACCGACGCCGAGGATCCCGAGATTGGACGCGACCACGCCCTTGAGGGCGGCGACGAGGGCCAGCCTCGCCTCCGTGGACTTTCTGTCGGTTTGATTAACAAACCGTAATTGCGGCAAGTCTTTGCCCTTGTTCCAGAAACTATGGAACGCGCTGGCCAGCTCGTAGAGGTGGAAAGCCAGCCGATGCGGCTCGTGGGCGGCGGCCGCCGCCTCGATCACCCGGGGCACCTGGGCGATCAGGCGCATCATGTCGAGCTCGCCCGAATCGGTCAGGCCCGACAGGTCGGCCCGCGCCAGCGCGGCCGACGACAGGTCGAGGTCGGGAAAGGCCTCGCGGGCCTGGCGGAACACCGAGGCGGCACGGGCATGCGCGTACTGGACGTAGAAGACCGGGTTGTCCTTCGACTGCTCGACCACCTTGGCGAGGTCGAAATCGAGGGTGGCGTCGTTCTTCCGGTACAGCATCATGAACCGCACGGGGTCGCGGCCGACCTCGTCGATCACCTCGCGCAGGGTGACGAACTCGCCCGCCCGCTTCGACATCTTCACCGGCTCGCCGCCGCGCAGGAGGCGCACCAGCTGGCACAGCTTGACGTCGAGCGCCGCACGCCCGTCCGAGACCGCCTTCACGGCCGCCTGCATCCGCTTGACGTAGCCGCCATGGTCGGCGCCGAGCACGTCGATCAGCTCGACGGCGCCGCGCTCGACCTTGGAGCGGTGATAGGCGATGTCCGAGGCGAAATAGGTGAAGCTGCCGTCCGACTTCAGCAGCGGCCGGTCGATGTCGTCGCCGAAGGCGGTGGCACGGAACAGCGTCTGCTCGCGGTCCTCCCAATCCTCCGGCAGCTGGCCCTTGGGCGGGGGCAACCGGCCCTCGTAGACGAGGCCCTTCTCGCGCAGGTCGGCGATCAGCGCGGCCACCGCACCGCCCTCGCCGCCGGCCTGGAGGGTGCGCTCCGAGAAGAACACGTCGTGGTGGATGCCGATGGCCGCCAAGTCCTCGCGGATCCGGTCCATCATCCGGTCGATGGCGAAGTCGCGCACCAGCGGCAGCCACTCGGATTCGGGCTTGTCGCGCAGCGTCTCGCCGTACTGCGCCTTCAGCGCCTCGCCGACCGGCACGAGGTAGTCGCCCGGATAGAGGCCGTCCGGGATCGTCACCGTCTCGCCGAGCGCCTCGCGGTAGCGCAGGAAGGCCGAGCGGGCGAGCACGTCGACCTGGGCGCCGGCATCGTTGATGTAGTACTCGCGGGTCACGTCGCGGCCGGCGGCGACGAGGAGGTTCGCCAGCGCGTCGCCGAACACCGCACCGCGGCCGTGGCCGACATGCATCGGCCCGGTCGGGTTGGCCGAGACGTACTCGACGTTGACCCCGCCCGGCACCTTGGCGCCGCGGCCATAGGCGTCGCCGTCGCGGAGCGCCGCCCGCACCACCTCGCCGTAGAGCGCGGGGTCGAGCCGCAGGTTGATGAAGCCCGGCCCGGCGACGCTGGCTTCCGTCACGCGGGGGTCGGTGCGCAAGTCGGCGGCCAGCGCCTCGGCGAGCGCCTTCGGGTTGGTGCGGGCTTCCTTCGCCAGCACCAGCGCGGCGTTGGTGGCGAGGTCGCCGTGGCTCGGATCGCGCGGCGGCTCGACCACCACACGGGCGCGGTCCAGCCCCTCCGGCAGGGTGCCGGCGCGGGTGAGCGTCTCGAGCGCCTCGCCGATGCGGGCCTCGAAGGCGGCGAAGATGTTCATGCGTTGACCAGTTCTGCAAAGTTCGGGCCGGCCGGGACGAAGGAGCCCCAGCCTGCACGGGGCGCTCTTCTCACGCCGGGGCGGGCGGCGGCAAGCGGAGCCGGTGGAGACCACCTCGTCGATATGAAGGTAAGGCTCTTCCCCTCCCCCTCGTGGGGAGGGGCTGGGGGTGGGGGTGGTGCAGGAGGAACCGCGACGCCTCTTCCGGCACCACCCCCACCCCTACCCCCTCCCCACAAGGGGGAGGGGAAAGTGCACGCCTTTACAACGGCTTGGATTTCAGGAGCGAGCCGCGACCAGCCGCGAGGCCGGCCGAACATCCCCGTTCTCTCCCTTGTCGCCGCGGAGCCGATGCTGCAAAGCGTCCGGGCGTCATCGCCGGACTCTCCGGCCCTCTGAGACAAACGATTCGGACCGCGCCATGCACGACATCCGGGCCATCCGCGACAACCCAGCCGCCTTCGACAAGGGACTGGCGAGCCGCGGGCTGGAGCCGCTCTCCGCCGCCCTGATCGGCCTCGACGACGCGCGCAAGGCGGCGATCTCGGCGGCGCAGGGGGCCCAGGAGAAGCGCAACGCCCTGTCGAAGGAGATCGGCGCGGCCAAGAAGGCGAAGGACGAGGCCCGCGCCCAAGAGCTGATGGCCGAGGTCGCCCGCCTCAAGGAAGAGGCGCCCGCCCTCGACGCCGCCGCCGACGCGGCGGGCAAGGCGCTCGCCGAGCGCCTGGCGGCGATTCCCAACCTCCCGGGCGCCGACGTGCCGGAAGGCCGCGACGAGCACGACAACGTCGAGAAGAGCCGGTTCGAGGGCCGCGGCCTCGCGCAAGAAGGCCGCCAGCATTTCGAGCTCGGCGAGGCCATGGGCCTGATGGACTTCGAGACCGCGGCGAAGCTCTCCGGCTCGCGCTTCGTGGTGCTGAAGGGCCAGATCGCCCGGCTCGAGCGGGCGCTCGGCCAGTTCATGCTCGACCTGCACACGGGCGAGCACGGCTACACCGAGGTGGTGCCGCCGCTCCTGGTGCGCGACGAGGCGATGTTCGGCACCGCGCAGCTGCCGAAGTTCCGCGACGACCAGTTCGCGGCGATCCAGGGTTCTCCCGAGATCGCCCAGGAGAGCGGCGCGCCGAACCGCTGGCTGATCCCGACGGCCGAGGTGCCGCTCACCAACCTCGTGCGCGAATCGATTCTCTCGGAAGACGAGCTGCCGCTCCGCTTCACCGCGCTGACCCCCTGCTTCCGGGCCGAGGCCGGGGCGGCGGGGCGCGACACCCGCGGCATGCTGCGCCAGCACCAGTTCAGCAAGGTCGAGCTCGTCTCGGTCACCGCGCCCGAGCGCTCGACCGAGGAGCACGAGCGGATGCTGGCCTGCGCCGAAGCCGTGCTGAAGCGCCTCGACATCCCGTTCCGGGTCGTCACGCTCTGCACCGGCGACATGGGCTTCGCCGCCGCCAAGACCTACGACATCGAGGCCTGGCTGCCGGGCCAGAAGACCTACCGCGAGATCTCGTCCTGCTCGGTCTGCGGCGATTTCCAGGCCCGCCGGATGGAGGCGCGCTACCGCCCCAAGGAGAGCAAGGGCGTGGCTTACGTCCACACCCTCAATGGCTCGGGCGTCGCGGTCGGCCGCGCGCTCATCGCCGTGATGGAGAACTACCAGAACCCCGACGGCAGCATCACCATCCCGTCGGCCCTCGCGCCCTACATGGGCGGCCTCAACCGCATCGAAGGACATCGGTGATGCGCATTCTCGTCACCAACGACGACGGCATCCACGCGCCGGGCCTGCGCTGCCTGGAGGAGATCGCCGGGCAGCTCTCGGACGACGTCTGGGTGGTCGCGCCCGAGACCGACCAGAGCGGCGTGTCGCACTCGCTCTCGCTCAACGATCCGCTGCGCCTGCGCCAGGCCGGCGAGAAGCGCTTCGCGGTGAAGGGCACGCCCTCCGACTGCATCATCATGGGCATCCGCCACATCCTGAAGGATCACGGGCCCGACCTAGTGCTGTCCGGCGTCAACCGCGGCCAGAACGTCGCCGAGGACGTGACCTACTCGGGCACCATCGCGGGCGCCATGGAGGCGACGATCCTCGGCGTGAAGGCGATCGCGCTGAGCCAGGCCTACGGCATCGGCGGGCGGGCCAACGTGAAGTGGCACACCGCCGCCCAGCACGGCGCGCCGACGGTCCGGCGCATCCTCGACGTCGGGATCGAGCCGGGCATCCTGGTCAACGTCAACTTTCCCGATTGCGAGCCCGACGACGTCAAGGGCCTCGCGGTGGCGGCGCAAGGCGTGCGCAACCAGGCGCTGCTCTCGATCGACGCGCGGATGGACGGGCGCGGCAACCCGTATTTCTGGCTCGCCTTCGCCAAGGCGCGGTTCGAGCCGGGCCACGGCACCGACCTGAAGGCGATCGCCGACGGCTTCATCTCGGTGACGCCGCTGCGCCTCGACCTCACCGACGAGCCGACGCTGACGCGCTACGCCCAGGCCCTCGCGTGAGCGCCGGGCCGCCGGACGGCGAACCCGGGACGGAATCGGTCAGGGAACCGGGCGAGGCCTCGGCCGACGCGGTCGAGACCGCGGCCTTCGTGCTGGGTCTCAGGGCCCGCGGCGTGCGCGACGCCGCGGTGCTCGGCGCGATGGAACGGGTGCCGCGGGAGGCCTTCGCCCCCCTGGCCTTCCGCGACCTCGCCCGCCGCGACCTCGCGCTGCCGCTTCCCTGCGGCCAGACCATGACGGCGCCGAGCGTCATCGCCACGATGCTGGCGGCGCTCACCCCGCAGGGGGCCCGGGTGCTCGAGATCGGCACCGGCTCGGGCTACGCCACCGCCCTGCTGCTGCGCCTCGGCGCCGCCGAGGTGGTCAGCCTGGAGCGCTACGCGACCCTCGCCCGCAACGCCCGCTCGCGCCTCGACGCGCTCGGCTTCGACGCCGCGATGGTGGCGCTGGCCGACGGATACGCGCCGCCGGACGAGGCCGGCGGGTTCGACCGGATCCTCGTCAACGGCACCCTGCGCGATCTGCCCGCTGGCCTGCTGGCGCGGCTGAACCCCGGCGGGCGCCTCGTCGGGGCCCTCACCACGCCGGCGGGGCCGCGGCTCGTCGCCATCGCCCAGGAAGCCGACGGCCCGTGGCGGCAGGTGCGCGAGACGCCGTTGCGCATCGGCCCGCTGACGCCCGGCCTCGCGGCGGCGCTCTGACGCGCTGCCGCGTCCGTTCCCGCCACGGCCCCGCTTGGTGAGCCCGAAACACCGCCACGCAACGGAAGCTTAACCTGAATCCTGTTTGAATCCCGGTCATAGGGTTGCGTGGATGTACGGGTGCGTCGATGCGGGATCGCGGGACAGGCAAGGGGATGCGGACACTGTCGCGCTTCGCCCTCATCGGGCTGATCGGGGGCGCCACGGCGGCCTGCAGCACCGATGCGGTGCGGCTCGATCCGTTCTCGAACCCGTTCTCATCGAGCGCCAGCGGGGAACCCGGGGCCACCGGCAGCCTGCCCGAGGGTGAGGCGCTGACGGCGCCGGTGCGCTCGGCGCCGATCCAGTCGCGGCCGCTCGCAGCGCCGCAGGCCCCGCCGGTCACGAGCCGGCCGCTCGCCGCCGCCCCGGTGCTGACGCCCCGCGTCGCCGCCGCTGCGCCGGTGACCGGCGGCCCGGCCGGGTGGTCGGCCACCGGCGGCACCACCATCACGGTCGGCGCCAACGACAGCCTGAACCAGATGTCGACCCGCTTCGGCGTCCCGTCCGCCGCGATCCTCCAGGCCAACGGCCTGTCGAGCGCCGCGCAGGTCACCGCCGGCCGCCAGATCGTGATCCCGGTCTACCATGCCGGCGGCGTGCCGGCGATGAGCGCCCGCACGGTGCCGCCCGCCCCGCGGGTGCAGGTCGCCGAGGCCCGCCCGGTCGAGACCCGCGCCCCCGAGCCGGTGCGCCGGGTAGCCGAGGTCGCGCCCCGTCCCGAGCCTATCCGGGCCGAGCCCCCGCGCCGCGAGCCGGAGCCCGCCCGCAAGGCCCCCGTCCGCCCCGGCCAGGCCGAGGCGAAGCCGGTGCCCGCGGCCGCCGCCGAGCGCGCCGCCAAGCTCAACCTGCGCAAGCCCGAGCCGCGCGAGGACGAGGAGCGGGTCGCCGCCAAGGGGCAGGCGAAGGCCGTCGCCAAGGTCGCCGCGCGCCAGCAGGACGACGACGAGGACGACAAGGTCGCCGTGAAGCCGAAGGCCGCCAAGGTCGAGGCCCGGAAGCCGGAGCCGAAGGTCGAGCACAAGCCTGAGAAGGTCGCCGAGAAGGCGAAGCCCGAGGTCAAGAAGGTCGCCGAGCTGCACAAGCCCGAGCCCAAGAAGGTCGAGGCCAAGCCGGTCGAGGCCAAGGTCGAGGCCGGGAAGCCCGAGCCGAAGCCGGTCGAGGCCAAGGCCGAGGTGAAGAAGCCCGAGCCCAAGAAGGTCGCCGAGGTGAAGCCGGAGCCGAAGCCTGAGCCGGCCAAGCCCGTGAAGGTCGCGGCCCTGCCCGAGAAGGCGCCCGAGCCCGCGCCGGCGCCCGCCCCCGCGGTCGCCCCGGCGGCGCCCGAGCCGCAATCGACCTTCCGCTGGCCGGCCCGCGGCCGGGTGATCAACGGCTACGGCTCGAGCGGCAACGAGGGCATCAACATCGCGGTGCCGGAGGGCACCCCGGTCAAGGCCGCCGAGGAGGGCACCGTGGCCTATGCCGGCAGCGACGTGAAGGGCTACGGCAAGCTCGTCCTGGTGCGCCACTCCAACGGCTACGTCTCGGCCTACGCCCATAACGGCGAGATCGACGTGCGGCCGGGCGAGAAGGTGAAGCGCGGCCAGACCATCGCGAAGTCCGGCGCGTCCGGCAACGTGACCTCGCCGCAGCTGCACTTCGAGATCCGCAAGGGCGCGACCCCGGTCGACCCGATGCCGCACCTCGCGAGCAACTGAACGTCGAGCGAGCGAGACGAGAGCGGGGCGCGCGAGCGTCCCGCTTTCTCGCGTCGGCGGCTCACGCCTCGCGGCGCAAGGCTCCCTCGCCGAGTTCCGCATTCATCCCCGCCGCGAGGTCGAAGAACCGCCGCCGCACCTCGGCCGAGAACGGGTTCTCGCGCTCGATCGCGTGGTAGACCTCCGGGGCGTCGTGCCGGACCATCCCGACCGCCTGCATCACGAGGTCGAAGCTGCGGGTCGTCATCCGGGTCGGCAGCGGCTCCATCGCCACCAGCACCTTGGCGATGAGGTGGGTCAGGCCCTGCACCGCCGCCGCCTCGCGGTCATGCGCCTCCGGCGTGGTCAGGATCACCGTGAGGCCGAGGGCGCGGCGCAGGAACGCGCCGACCCGGCGCGCCCGGTCGCCCCGCACCGGGCAGACCGCGATCTTGAGCCCGCGCAGGCCGTCGCGCGCGCTCTGCGGCCCGAAGAGCGGGTGGGTGGCGACGATGTCGACGTCTTTCGGCAGCCCGGCCCGCATGATCTCGGCCGGGCGCACCTTCACCGAGCCGACATCGAGGACGAGGGCGCCCGGCCGCAGGTGCGGGGTGACGCCCTCCACCACCGCGGCGAGGGTCGAGACGGGAGTGGCCAGGATCACCACCGGGCAGGCGGCGGCCTCGGCGAGCGTAGCGGGCGCGGCGCCGGCTTCCGCGATCGCGCCGTCGGGCACGAACGGGTCGTGGACGCGCAACTCGGCGTGCGGCGCCAGATGCGCGGCGACGAGGCGGCCGAACGCGCCGAAGCCGATCAGGCCGACCGAAACGGGGGTGTCGAGGGGAAACGGCACGGGAGAGACCTCGGCGGTGGGCGAGGTCGGCGGGCCTGGAACTTTCGAAAGAAGCCTCAACCGCCGACACGTCGTAGCGGTTGAGAGATGACGAGCACTCCGCCGCTTAGGGATGCGGCGCGGGATAGAGTCCGGTCGGGAGGGCGCTGGTCATGGCCGAGCCTGTAGCCGCAGCTGGCCGGCACCGTCAATCGGCGCCCTTCAGTTAGAACTCGATCCCCTCCTGCGCCTTCACCCCGGCCGTGAAATGGTGCTTCACGAGGGTCATCTCGGTCACGAGGTCGGCGGCGGCGACCAGCTCCGGCTTGGCGTTGCGGCCGGTGACCACGACGTGCAGGTCGGGCCGGCGCCGGCTCAGGGCCTCCACCACCTCGGCGAGCGGCAGGTAGTCGTAGCGCAGCGCGATGTTGAGCTCGTCGAGGACGAGGAGCCGGATCGCCGGATCGGCCATCAGCGCCTCGGTCCTCGCCCAGGCGGCGCGGGCGGCCGCGACGTCGCGGTCGCGGTCCTGCGTCTCCCAGGTGAAGCCCTCCCCCATCGTGTGCCACTCGACCTGGTCGGCGAAGCGGTCGAGGGCGAAGCGCTCGCCGGTCTCCCAGGCGCCCTTGATGTACTGCACCACCCCGACCCGCCAGCCGCGGCCGAGCGCCCGCAGCATCAGCCCGAAGGCCGCGGTCGACTTGCCCTTGCCGGGGCCGGTATGGACGATGAGCAACCCCTTCTCGATCGTCTTCTCCGCCACCTCGGCGTCCTGGACCGCCTTGCGCTTCTCCATCTTGGCGCGGTGGCGCGCCGCCTCGTCGTCGCTCATCGTGTCTCTCCCTTGATCGTCATCGGCAGGCCCGCCACCACCAGCACCACCCGGTCGGCGAGCGCGGCCAAGCGCTGGTGCAGGCGGCCGGCCTCGTCGCGGAACCGGCGGGCGAGCGCATTCTCGGGCACGATGCCGAAGCCGACCTCGTTCGAGACCAGCACCAGGGGTCCGGGCGCCTCGGCGCAGGCCGCGAGCAGGTCCGCGACCTCGGCGGCGAGGTCGGCCTTCTCGTCCAGCATCGCGTTGGTGAGCCACAGCGTCAGGCAGTCGACCAGCACCGGCCGGCCCAGCGGCGCCCGGCGGATCGCCCCGGCGAGGTCGCGTGGCGCGTCCACGGTCTCCCAGGGCGGCGGCCGGCGGGCGCGGTGGAGGGCGATGCGCTCGCGCATCTCGTCGTCCCACCCTTGCGCCGTCGCGACGTAGAGCCACGGGCCGGCCTGCGCCGAGACCAGCCCCTCGGCATAGGCGCTCTTGCCCGAGCGGGCACCGCCCAGCACCAGGGTCAGGCGCGGCGCGGCGCGGGTCTCGTCCGGCACGGAACTCTCCTCGGGCGCGGGGGTCGGGTGGAAATCCATCGAATGGGGGGTGTCGGGGCACGGCGCGGCGATTGCAAGCCCGCAGGCGAGCGGCTAGGGTCGAGGAGACGGTGCCTCGATCACGAGGTGAAAAGGGAACGCGGAAACCGGGATCGTCTCGGCCTGCCGCGGCTGCCCCCGCAACTGTGAGCGGACGATTACGGCCCGCCATCGGCCACTGGAGCGATCCGGGAAGGCGGTGGGTCGGTTTTGAGAGCCCGCGAGCCAGGAGACCTGCCGTCATCCTTTCCTCTCGACGCCGCCGGTGGGGCGGCAGGAGCTTCGTCATGGTCGCGATCACCCGTACCCTCTCCCCCGCCCTGGTCGGCGAGCGCCTGAGCGCCGTGCTCCTGGCCGCCACCCTCGGCGTCGGCCTGCTGTTCGTCTCGGGCTTCGCGCCCGTGGTCGCCCTGCACAACGCCGCGCACGACTGGCGCCACTCCGCCAACTTCCCCTGCCACTGACCAGGGCTTGACCGAACGCGGCTGCGCGGCCTGCGCCCTCACGGGGCCCGGGCCCGTTTCCCGTTGGTCGTGCAGGTGATCCCTCGATGACGAAACGACTGCTCGCCGCGGCCTTGGTCGCCGGCTTCCTGGCCGCCTGCGTGGCGTCCGTGCTGCAATTCGCCCTCACCTCGCCGCTGATCCTGGCGGCGGAGAAGTACGAGACGGCCGAGACCGCCGGGCCGGCCTACGCCGGCAAGGCCTTCACCAACCCGCTGATCGTGCTGGCCCATGCCGGCCACGACCATGGCGGCGAGCCGCAATGGCAGCCCGCCCCCGGCCTGCCGCGCCTCGCCTTCACGGCGCTCGCCACCCTGGTGAGCGGCGTCGGCTACGCCCTGCTGCTCGGCGCCGTGCTGGTCGCGACCGGCCGCACCGTGACGCCCGGTGAAGCGCTCAAGTTCGGCATCGGCGGCTTCCTGGCCGCCGGCCTCGCGCCTGCGATCGGGCTGCCGCCGGAACTGCCCGGCATCGCCGCGGCGGGCCTCGAATCGCGCCAGCTCTGGTGGGTGGCGACCGCGCTCGCCACGGCGATCGGCCTCTACCTGATCGCGATCCGCCGCGGCCCGGCGGCGATCGGCATCGGCCTCGCCCTCCTCGTTGCGCCGCATGTCTGGGGGGCGCCGCACGGGCCGGAAGAGATCTCGGCCATGCCGCCGGTCTTCGCGGCGCAGTTCGCTGCCCGGTCGCTCGCCATCGGCTTCACCTTCTGGGCGGTGCTCGGCCTCGCCTTCGGCTGGGCCTGGGGCGCGGTTGTGGGACGGACGAGAGATCCCGTCCGCAGCGGGGTGGCGGCGTGAGCGATCCCGTCACCCTCTACGTCTGCACCACCTGCCGCGGCGCGGCCGATCCGGCCGACGGCCCCCGCGCCGGGGCCCGCCTGCACGAGGCGCTGGCCGCCGCGCTGGCCGCCCGGCCGGGCGCGCCGGTCACGATCGAGCCGGTGGAGTGCCTCTCGGTCTGCAAGCGGTCCTGCACGGTCGCGGTCGCGAGCCCCGGCCGCTGGACCTACGTCTACGGCGACCTCGACCCGGCGGCCTCCGCCGAGGTCATCCTCGACGGCATCGGCCTCTATGCCGGGACGCCGGACGGCATCGTGCCCTGGCGCGAGCGTCCGCAGGAGTTCCGCAAGGGTGTCGTCGCCCGCATCCCTCCCGCGCCGGTGAACGCATGACCATCCTCAACAAGATCCCCTGCACCATCGTCACGGGCTTCCTCGGCGCCGGCAAGACGACGCTGGTGCGCCACGCGATCGAGCACAACGACGGCCGGCGGCTCGCCATCATCGTCAACGAGTTCGGCGATGTCGGCTTCGACGGGTCCCTGCTCGCCGAATGCGGCATCCCGGGCTGCGACGCCGACGCGGTGGTGGAACTGCCGAACGGCTGCATCTGCTGCACCGTGGCGGACGACTTCGTGCCGGCGCTCAACAAGCTCCTCGACCGGCCCGAGCCGCCCGAGCACATCCTGATCGAGACCTCCGGCCTCGCCCTGCCCAAGCCCCTCGTCCAGGCCTTCAACTGGCCGGCGATCCGCTCGCGGGTCACGGTGGACGGCGTGGTGGCGGTGGTGGACGGCCCGGCGGTGGCCTCCGGCGCCTTCGCGGACGATCCGGAGGCCCTGGCGGCGCAGCGCGCGGCCGATGCCAGCGTCGACCACGAGAACCCGCTCGAGGAGGTGTTCGAGGACCAGCTCCTCTGCGCCGACCTCGTGGTGATGAACAAGTCCGACCTCCTCAACGAGGACGAGCGGGCGCGGGTCCGCGCCGAGGTCGAGGCGCACCTGCCGCGCGCCGTCAAGCTCGTCGAGACCGCCCACGGCGCTCTCGATCCCCGCGTGCTGCTGGGCCTCAACGCCGCGGCCGAGGACGACCTCGCCGCCCGCCCCTCGCACCACGAGACGGAAGAGGACCACGACCACGACGACTTCGAGAGCGTGGCGATCCCCGTGGCGGCCGCCGGCTCGCCCGAGGATCTGGCCGCCCGGGTCGCCAAGGCCGCCGAGGTCGCGGGCGTGCTGCGCATCAAGGGCTTCTGCGCCGTCTCCGACAAGCCGATGCGCCTCGTCGTCCAGGGCGTCGGCCGCCGCGTCGCCCACCATTACGACCGCCCCTGGCGCCCGACCGAGCACCGCGACGGCACGCTGGTGGTGATCGGGCTCACCGGCTTCGACAAGGCGGCGGTGACGGCGGCGCTGAAGGGCTGACGGATCTTCGCGCCAGTTGCGGTACCGGGTCTCGCGGTCCGCGACTGGCCGTCCATGATGGGACTAGGCCCGGATCTTCCCCTCTCCCCGTCCGCGCAGGGCTGTCCGGGAAAAAGAATGGCGCGTCTCCCCTCTCCCGTGTGGGAGAGGGGATCCCGCGCTTGATTCTTAAAGAGATTTTCCCCGGACAGCCCTGCCGCCCGCGGGGAGAGGCGAGGCCCGCGCTTTACTTTCGGATCGGGATGTCTGACGCCATGGCGTCGGGATGAAGCCTAACCTCGACTGTCGAAACCCCAAGCCCCGGAGGGCCATCCCATGTCGGAGCCGGCGCCGCGGCCCTGGAGCGTGAGAAAGTTCTTCGCCTGGAAAGAAACCGAGTTGATCGCGAAGAGTGGGTCACTACGCCCCTGAGGATCTAGAGGCCGATGCATCTCCTCCGCGTCGATACGGTCTCCCTCGACGAGGGCGAGGCGGCGGTCGATCTGGGCCAGGCGCCCGGCGACATCGTCGCCCTGTCCTTCACCGATTCCGACCTCGCCGGGCTCGCCGGCGCCTACGCGTCGTTGTCCGGCGACTGGCCGAGCCTGCGGCTCGCCAAGATGGCGCAGCTGCGCCACCCGCTCTCCGTCGACCTCTACGCCGACGCGGTGATCGCCCGGGCGCGCTTCGTGCTGGTGCGCTGCCTCGGCGGGATGGATTACTGGCGCTACGGCCTCGAGCGGCTGGCCGAGACCTGCCGGGCCCACGCCATTCCCTTCGTCGTGCTGCCGGGCTGCGACCGGCCCGATCCGCGGCTGGCCGCCCTCTCGACCGTCGCGCCGGAGCTGCGCGACGCCCTCGACGGCTACGTCCGGGCCGGCGGGATCGAGAACCTGCGCGGGCTCCTGACCCGGATCGCCGCCGAGCTCGGCCGGCCGGTCGTCGCCACGCCGCCCCGGGCCCTGCCGCGGGGATTCGCCTGGTGCCCGGGCTGCGGCCCCCTCGACGCGCTCGGCCCCGCCTCGCCCCTGCCCCGCGCCCTGGTGCTGGTCTATCGCTCGGCGATCCTCGGCGGCGACACGGCGCCGGCCACGGCGCTGGCCGCCGCCCTGTGGGAGCGGGGGCTCAGCCCCACCATCGTCGCCGTCGCGAGCCTGAAGGACCCGGAGGCGGTGGCGGTCGTGCGCGAGGCGGTGGCCCGGCACCGGCCCGCCGTGATCGTCGCCGCCACCGCCTTCTCGGCCCGGGACGATGCCGGCTTCGTCCTCGATGCCGCCGCTTGCCCGGTGATCCAGGCCTTCACGGTCGGCTCCGGCCGGGACGCCTGGGCGGCCTCCGCCCGGGGGCTCAACGCCGCCGACCTCGCCATGCAGGTCGCCCTGCCGGAATTCGACGGGCGCCTCTCCGGTTTCCCGATCTCTCACAAGGAGGAGGCGCCGGAGGTCGAGGGGTTCCGCGAGCGCCGGGCGGTGCCGGATTTCGCCGGCATTGCCGCCACCGCCGACCGGGCCGCCGCCTGGGCCCGCCTCGCCGGCATCCCGCGGGGAGAGCGCCACCTCGCCCTCGTCCTGTCCGACTACCCGGCCCGGGGCGGCCGGGCCGGGTTCGCGGTCGGGCTCGACACGCCCGCGAGCACGACGGCGATCCTCGACCTGCTCCGCCGCGAGGGCTACGCCGTCGCCGACATCCCCGAGCCCGACGCCCTGATGCGCCGGCTGACCGAGGATGCGCCGGACCTCGCGGTGCCGCTCGCCGCCTACGAGGCCTGGCGCGCCCGGCTGCCGGCGGAGGCGCGCGCGGCACTCGTCGCGGAATGGGGGATGCCTGCGGACGACGCGAGCGTCCGGGACGGCGCCTTCCGGTTCCGGGCGGTGCGGGCCGGCCGGGTGCTGGTGGCGCTCCAGCCCGACCGCGGCCACAAGGGCGACCGCAAGGCCGGCTACCACGACCCCGACGCGGTGCCCTGCCACGCCTACCTGGCGTTCCACCTCGCCCTGCGCGGCGAGGCGGATGCCCTGATCCATCTCGGCACCCACGGCACCACCGAGTGGCTGCCCGGCAAGGCGGTGGCGCTCTCGCCCGCCTGCTGGCCGGCCGTCGCGATCGGGGCGCTGCCGGTGGTCTATCCGTTCATCGTCGACGATCCGGGCGAGGCGGCGCCGGCCAAGCGCCGGATCGGCGCCGTCACGATCGGCCACCTGCCGCCCGAGACGGCCGCCGCCGGGCTCGACCCGGAGGCCGCGACCCTGCGCGAACTGGTGGAGGAATACTCCGCCGCGACCGTGCTCGATCCGCGCCGCGCCGCCCTGATCGCCCGCGGCATCCTCGAGCGGGCCGGGGATGCGGGGCTGCTGGCGGCGGCCGGCATCGACCGCGACACCCCGATGCCCGACGCGCTGGCCGCCCTCGACGCGCATCTGTGCGACCTCGCCGAGGTGACGATGCGCGATGGGCTGCACGTCTTTGGCGAGGCGCCGGAGGCCCATCCGGATTGCGGCCCGGCCGAGCGGGCGGGACTGCTCGCAGCCCTCGACGGGCGCTTCGTCGCCCCGGGCCCCGCCGGCTCGCCGGCCCGTGGCCGGGCCGACGTGTTGCCGACGGGGCGCAACCTCGCGACCCTCGATCCCCGCGCCCTGCCGACCCGGGCCGCCACGATGCTCGGCGACAAGGCCGCGGCCGAGGTGGTGCGGCGCTACCTGCAGGACGAGGGCGAGTACCCGGCCCGCCTCGTCATGGACCTGTGGGCCTCCCCGACCCTACGCACCGGCGGCGAGGACGTGGCGCAGGCGCTCGCGCTGATGGGCGTGCGCCCGACCTGGGACCACGCCTCGACCCGGGTGACCGGCTTCGAGGTGCTGCCGCTCGCCCTTCTCGACCGGCCGCGGATCGACGTGACGGTGCGGGTGTCCGGCGCCTTCCGCGACACCTTTCCCGACACCCTGGCGCTCCTCGACCGGGCCGCCCGGGCGGTCGCGTCGCGCGAGGAGGAGGACGCCGACAACCCGCTGGCGGCCGCCCGCCGCCGGGGCGAGGCGCCCGCCCGGGTCTTCGGCGCCGCGCCCGGCCGCTACGGCGCCGGCACCGCGTCGCTCGCCCTCGACGGCGAGTGGTCCGGGCGCGGCGACCTCGCCCGGGCCTACCTCGACGCCACCGCGGAGGCGACGGGAGCGGAGGACGCCGATTTCGCCGCCCGGGTCGCGGCGGCGGACGCCTATCTGCACGCCTTCGACGTCGCCGAGCGCGACCTCCTCGACGGCGATGCCGGCGCCGACGCGATGGGCGGCTTCTCGGCCGCGGCGGCCTCGCTCGGGGCGGCACCCGCCCTCTACAGCCTCGACACCAGCCGGCCCGAGACGCCGAAGGCCCGCACCGCCCGCGAGGACGTCGCCCGCCTGGTGCGCGGCCGGCTGACCCATCCGCGCTGGATCGCCGCGCAGCTCCGCCACGGCTGGCGCGGCGCCCAAGAACTGGCCCAGGGCCTCGACGCCGTCTTCGTCATGGCGGCGGCCACCGATGCGGTAGCGGATGCCGAGATCGACCGGCTCTACGACGCCTATCTCGGCGACCCCGAGGTGCTGGCGGCGATCGAGGCGGCGAATCCCGGCGTCGCCGACGCGCTCCGATCCCGCTTCGCCGCGCTGCGCGACCGCGGCCTGTGGCGCAGCCGGCGCAACTCGCTCGCCGCCCTCGAACCTCGCGAGGCCGCGGAATGACCCCGAACCCGGCGCCCCGCCGCGGCTGGTGCCCCGGCCTCGCCCGGCCGATGCCGACGGGCGACGGGCTCCTCGTGCGCCTCCACCCGGTCTCCGGCCAGCTCTCGGCCGGGCAGGTCCGCGCGGCGGCCCGGGCCGCGCGCGAGGGCGGGAACGGCCTTCTCGACGTGACGGCGCGGGGCAACCTGCAGATCCGCGGCGTGACGGCGGAGAGCCACGAGCGCGTAGTCGGAATTCTTGCGGCGGCAGACCTCGGTGACGCGCGCCACGACGGCGGCCCGCAGCGCCTGACCCTCGACGCGCCGCTCGCGGGGGCGGATGCCCTCACCGTGGTCGCGGCCGTGGAGGCGATCGGCCGCGAGGTCGCGGGGCTGCCGGCGAAGACCTTGGTGGCGGTAGAGGATGCGACGGGCGGGCTCGGGCCGGTCGAGGCGGATGTCTGGGTGCGGGTGGTTTCGGGATCGCCCGACGCTAACGAAGCTCGCGGGATCCCCTCTCCCGTGTGGGAGAGGGGTAGGGGTGAGGGTGATACGCTTCCGAATGCATCTCGACTGTCGAGCTACCAGCACGCTGGTCTGAGTTCCAATCGGAAGCGTCACACCCTCGTGCGATCTTCGATCGCCCCTACCCCTCTCCCACTCGGGAGAGGGGATCCCGCGCCTCATTCGGGAAACAACACGAGTTCAGGCGGCTCTGTCGATGCAGCAGAGCGCATACCGCTTGCGCTCCAGCTCGCCATCGCAACCCCGGCCGCCCCGCTCTGGCTCGCGCCGATGCCGGGCCCCGCCGCGCTCGCCGTCCTGCGTACCCTCCTGCACGGCCTCGCCGCCTCGGGCGCCCGCCGGATGCGTGCGCTTCCCGACGCGGAGCGCGGTGCCCTGCTCGACGGCCTCCCCCGGGGCGCCGCGCCGCCGGCCGGCACCATGCCTGCCGCCGGGCTGCATGGCCGCACGCTCCTCGCCGAACTGCCCTTCGGCCGCGGCGACGCCGGCTTGCTCGATCGCCTCGCGGGGTGGAGCGAGCGCCATGGGGACGGTCACCTCGCCCTCACGCCGGGCCGGGGCATCGCCCTGACGGCGCGGGACGAATCCAGTGCCGCGCGTTTGCGCGACGAGGCCGCGTCCGCCGGCCTGATCGTCGATCCCGCCGATCCGCGTCGCGCCGTCGCGGCCTGCCCCGGCGCGCCGGCCTGCGCGTCGGGCGGCACCCCGGCGCAGGGCGACGCGCCGCGCCTCGCCGCCGCCTTCGCGGCCCTCGCCCGGGAGGGCGCCACCGCCCACGTCTCCGGCTGCCCGAAGGGCTGCGCCCATCCCGGCCCCGCGGCGCTGACCCTGGTCGGACGGCCCGACGGCCGCTACGGGGTGGTGCTGGACGGCCACGCCGGGAGCGACCCCGACCGCGTCCTGACTTTCGGTGCCGTGCTGGAGCGGCTAGAGAGCCTTCGCGAATTGTCCAGCCCACAGGCCGAGCCCGGCCTCAGAGACGCCTTCCGGGAGCCCGCATGACCCCGCGCCTCGACTACATCCGCGACGGCGCCGCCATCTACGCGCGCTCCTTCGCGATGATCCGCGCCGAATCCGACCTGTCGCGCTTCCACGGCGCCGCCGAGCGCGTGGCGGTGCGGATGATCCACGCCTGCGGCATGACCGACCTGCCGGCCGACATCGACCTGTCGCCGGATTTCGCCGACGCCGCCGAGGGCGCTCTGCGCCGCGGCGCCCCGATCCTGTGCGACGTCCGCATGGTCGCCGACGGCGTCACCCGGGCCCGCCTGCCGGCCGGCAACGAGGTGATCTGCACTCTGTCCGACCCGCGGGTGCCGGACCTCGCCAAGACCCTCGACACCACCCGGAGCGCCGCCGCGATGGAATTGTGGCGCGACCGGCTCGCCGGGTCGATCGTCGCCGTCGGCAACGCGCCGACCGCCCTGTTTCGCCTGCTCGAGATGCTGGACGAGGGCGTGGCGCCGCCCGCTGCGGTGATCGGCATCCCGGTCGGCTTCGTCGGCGCCGCCGAATCGAAGGATGCGCTTGCCGCAGACGGGCGCGTGCCGTTCCTGGTCGTGCGCGGCCGGCGCGGCGGCAGCGCCATGGCGGCGGCGGCCGTCAACGCGCTCGCCAACGAGGTCGAGTGATGGACGGCCCGTCCGATTTCCTCAAACCCGACCCGGCCGAGATCCCGTCCGCCCCGCCCGCGGCCGTCACCGGCACGCTCTACGGCGTCGGCATGGGGCCGGGCGACCCGGACTACCTCACCGTGCGGGCGGTGCGGGTGCTGGAGCGCGCCCACCACCTCGTGCATTTCTGCAAGGCGGGCAAGCGCGGCAACGCCCGCACCATCGCCGACGCGGTGGTGCACGACGCGGCCCGCGAATGGCCGCTGCCCTACCCCTACACCACCGAGCTGCATCCCGAGGACCCGGCCTACGTGGCGGCGCTCGCGGGATTCTACGACGAGGCGGCCGAAAACCTCGCCGCGGTGCTGACGGCGGGCCGCGACGTGGCGATCCTGTCGGAGGGCGATCCCTTCTTCTACGGCTCGTTCATGCATCTGTGGCGCCGCCTGAAGGACCGGTTCCCGGTCGAGGTGGTGCCGGGCGTCACCGGCATGTCGGGCTGCTGGACCCGGGCCAACACCCCGATCACCTGGGGCGACGACGTGCTGACCGTGCTCCCCGCCACCCTGCCGCACGCGACGCTGGTGGCGCGGCTGAAGACCACCGACGCCGCCGTGGTGATGAAGCTCGGCCGCCACCTGCCCAAGGTGCGCGCGGCGCTGACCGAGGCCGGGCTGATCGACCGCGCGGTCTATGTCGAGCGCGGCACCATGGCGGGGGAGAGCGTGACGCCGCTCGGCCAGAAGCCGGACGACGCCGCGCCCTACTTCTCGATGGTGCTGGTGCCGGGCGAGGGCCGCCGGCCGTGAACGGCTCCGTCACGGTGATCGGCCTCGGGCCGGGCGATCCGCGCTACCTCACGCCCGCCGCGCAGGCGGCGCTCGACGCGGCGCAGGACCTCATCGGCTATTTTCCCTACGTCGCCCGGGTGCCGGAGCGGCCGGGGCTGACGCGCCACGCCAGCGACAACCGGGTCGAGGTCGACCGGGCCCGCCACGCCCTCGAGCTCGCCGCCGCCGGCCGCCGGGTCGCGGTGGTGTCGGGGGGCGATCCGGGCGTCTTCGCCATGGCGGCGGCTTTGTTCGAGGCGCTGGAGGCGGGCGATCCGGCCTGGCGCGCGCTGTCCATCTCGGTCGAGCCCGGAATCACCGCGATGCTGGCGGCGGCGGCGCGGATCGGTGCGCCGCTGGGCGGCGATTTCTGCGCCCTCTCGCTGTCGGACAACCTCAAGCCCTGGGAGGTCATCACCGCCCGGCTCAACGCGGTGCTGGCCGCCGACCTGGTGATCGCGCTCTACAACCCGATCTCCCGGGCCCGGCCCTGGCAGCTCGGCGCGGCCCTGGGCCTAGCCGCCGAGCACCGCCCCCCCGAGACCCCGGTGATCCTCGCCCGCGCCGTTGGCCGACCCGACGAGGCGATCCGGATCCTGACGCTGGCAGAGGCCCGCGAGGCTTCCGCCGACATGGCGACGCTGGTGATGATCGGCGCGAGCGCGACCCGGCTGATCCCGCGGGAGGGCGCGGCGCCCTTCGTCTACACCCCGCGCTCGGTCGCCCGATGAGCGTCGAGCCAGGCCAGCACGTCGTCGATCCGCGAGACCTGCGCCACCTCCGGCAGCACGGGCTGGCGCACGATCACCACCGGCAGGCCGAGGCTGCGGGCCGCCGCGATCTTGCCGTAGGTCGCCGCCCCGCCGGAATTCTTGGTCGCCAGAACCTCGACGCCGTGGATGCACATCAGGGCGGCCTCGTCCTCGGCGCCGAAGGGACCGCGGGCCTCGATCGCCGTCACGTCGATTCCGGGCAGCGCGTCGCCGACCGGCTCGATGGTACGCACGAGGTAGCGGTGCTGGGGCGCGGCCGCGAAGACGGCGAGTTCGAGGCGCCCGACCGTCAAGAAAACCCGTTTCGGCACCTCGCCGAGCGCCGGCACGGCATCGGCCACCGAATCGACCTCGCGCCAGTCGTCGCCGGACATGCGCGCCCAGGCCGGGCGCCGCACGGCGAGGAGCGGCACGCCGGCCTCGCGGCTCGCCGCCGCGGCGTTCCGCGAGATGACCTTGGCGAAGGGATGCGTGGCATCGATCAAAGCCGCGATGCGGTGCTCGCGGAGATGAGCCGCCAGCCCCTCCGCTCCGCCGAAGCCGCCGATGCGGGTGCGCACCGGCAGGGCGATGGGCGCCGTGGTGCGCCCGGCGAGCGACAGGGTGACGTCGTGGTCCGGCCGGCCGGCGAGCCGCCGCACCAGCGCGGCGGCCTCGGTGGTGCCGCCCAGGATGAGGATGCGCATGGCCGCCTTGTCGCCTGAGGCTCTTCCCGTGTCGAGCGTCGCTCCCTGGCTCGCCATCGTGGGCATCGGCGAGGACGGGCGGGCCGGGCTGTCGCCGGCCGCGAGCGCCGCCCTCGATCGCGCTGGGCTCGTCGTCGGCGGGCGACGGCACCTGGCGCTGGCCGGCCCGCTCGCCGCCGAGACCCTGGCCTGGCCGAGCCCCCTCTCGGACGCCTACCCGGCGATCCTCGCCCGGCGCGGGCAGCCGACCTGCGTGCTCGCCACCGGCGACCCGTTCCATTACGGCGTCGGCGCCGAGCTCGCCCGATTGGTGCCGGCCGGCGAGATCGTCGCCTATCCCCAGTCCTCGGCCTTCAGCCTCGCCGCCGCCCGCCTCGGCTGGCCGCTCGCCGAGGTGACCTGCCTGACCCTGCACGGGCGGGCGCTGGAACGGGTGATCCCCCATCTCCAGCCCGGCGCCCGGCTCCTCGTCCTGTCCTGGGACGGCTCCACGCCGAAACACCTCGCGGCGCTGATGAGCGAGCGCGGCTTTGCCCGGTCGCGCCTCACCGTGCTCGAAGCGATGGGCGGGCCGCGGGAGCGCTGCCGCACCGACCTCGCGGCGACGTTCTCGCAAGACGAGATCGACCCGCTCAACACGATCGCGGTCGAGGTCGTGGCCGAGCCGGACGCCCGGGTGATCCCGCTCAGCCCCGGCCTCGACGACGCCTGGTTCGAGAGCGACGGCCAGCTCACCAAGGCGGAGATCCGCGCCGTGACCCTGTCGGCCCTGCGCCCCCGCGCCGGCCAGTTGCTGTGGGATGTCGGCGCCGGCTCGGGCTCGATCGGCATCGAGTGGTGCCTGCGCCATCCGGCGAACCGCGCCATCGCGGTCGAGGCGCGCGAGGAGCGCGCCGGTCGCATCCGCCGCAACGCGCTTGCGCTGGGCGCGCCCGACCTCCGGGTCGTGGTCGGCCGCGCCCCGGACAGCCTCGCCGGGCTGCCGGCGCCGGACACCGCCTTCATCGGCGGCGGCGTCTCCGATCCGGCCCTGGTCGCGGCGGTGCTCGCCGCCCTGCCCCGCGGCGGGCGCCTCGTCGCCAATGCGGTGACGCTGGAGAGCGAGGCCCTGCTGCTGCGGCTCCACGCCGAGCATGGCGGCACCCTGCGGCGCCTCTCGGTCGCCCGGGCCGAGCCGGTCGGCCACCTCACCGGGTGGCGCACCGCGATGCCGGTGACGCAATGGGCGCTGGCAAAGCCGTGATGGCCCCCATCCTGCACGCCCGGGTGCCGGGCTCGGCCCCGCCGCCCGCGATCCAGCACGGCCCCGGCCGCACGCCCGCCCCGGCGACGCCGCGCGCCCTCGTCGCGGGGATCGGCTTTCGCCACGCCACCACGGCGGACGAGATCCTGTCCCTGCTGGCCGAGGGCCTGCGCCAGGCCGATCGCCCCGGGGCGCAGCTCGCGGCGCTGGCCACCGCCGAGGACCGGGCCGACGATCCGGCGATCCGCGCGGCGGCCGAGACCCTCGGCGTGCCCCTCGTGGCGATCGGGGTCGAGGCCCTGCGCGAGGCCGGCCGGCGCGTCGTCACCCGTTCCGTCCGCATCGAGGCCCTGCGCGGCGTCGGCTCGCTCGCCGAGGCCGCGGCCCTCGCGGCGGCCGGACCGGACGGCCGCCTCGTCCTGCCCCGCATCGCCTCGGCGGGTGCCACCTGCGCGCTCGCCGCCAGCGGAGACGCCCTGTCGTCATGATCCACTTCATCGGAGCCGGCCCCGGGGCCGCCGACCTCATTACCGTGCGCGGCCGCGATCTCATCGCCCGCTGCCCGGTCTGCCTCCATGCCGGCTCGCTGGTGGCGCCCGAGATCCTGTCCTGGTGCCCGCCCGGCGCCCGGATCGTCGACACCGCCCCCCTCTCGCTCGACGCGATCGTCGACGAGATGGCGGCGGCGCACGCGGCCGGCCGCGAGGTGGCGCGGCTGCATTCCGGCGACCTCTCGATCTGGAGCGCGGTGGCCGAGCAGACCCGCCGCCTCGACCGGCTCGGCATCCCCTACGACCTCACCCCGGGCGTGCCCTCCTTCGCGGCGGCCGCCTCGGTGCTCGGCCGCGAGCTGACGGTGCCGGAACTGGCGCAATCGGTGGTGCTCACCCGCACCAGCGGCCGCGCCTCGGCGATGCCCGACACGGAACGCCTCGCCGCTTTCGCGGCGACCCGGGCGACGCTCGCCATCCACCTCTCCATCCACGTCGTCGCGACGGTGGCGGCCGAGCTGATCCCGCATTACGGCCCGGACTGCCCGGCCGCGGTGGTCTTCCGCGCCACCTGGCCGGACGAGCGGGTGCTGCGCGGCACCCTGTCCACCATCGCCGATCAGGTCGCGGCGGCGGGGCTTGAGCGGACGGCGCTGATCCTGGTCGGCCCGGCGCTCGGGGCGACGGAGTTCCGCGAGAGCGCGCTGTATGCGGTGGATTACGACCGGCGGTTCCGGCCGGGGGGCGCCGTGACGGTACCGACCGGATCCCGGTCGACCTGACCCGATCCGCGACGGCTCCCGGCCGTTGCGGGCGTTGCACGCCGTCCGTGGAGATCGTTCATGCGGCTGAGAATCGCCACCGACGCCGATGCGGCCGTGCTCGCCCGGATCCACACGGCGAGCTGGAGGGCTGCGTATCGCGGGATCCTCGATCCGGACTTCCTCTCCGGTCCGATCGAGGAGGAGCGGCTGGAAGCATGGACCGGCCGCCTCGGGCCGCACCAGCCGCATGTGACCGCCCTCATCGCCGAGGAGGCTGACGGGCCGGTCGGCTTCGTCTGCGCGGTCGGAGCGGAGGACGAGCGCTGGGGAACGCTGATCGACAATCTCCATGTCCTCCCCACGGCGAAGGGGCGAGGCTTGGGGACGGATCTGCTCGGAGCCGCGGCCGACCGGTCCCTGCAAGACTACCCCGATTCGGGGATCTACCTGTGGTGCTTCGAGCAGAACGAGCCGGCCCGCCGCTTCTACGAGCGGCGCGGAAGTGTGATCGTCGAGCGAAGCCGGCACGCCGTTCCCGGCGGCGGCGACCGGCCGGTGATTCGCTATCATTGGGACGACCCAGCCGCCGCCTTCGGTCTGCAACGCTCCTCCAGGCGCCTCTGACGCTCATCGAATCGATTGATTTGATGGGAACGCGGGGCGACTGTCCCAACGGTTGGCCTGCAACACCCCTCACCCCACCGGATGGAACGGCGCCCGCCCGACCAGCCCGCCCTCCCGGTCGAACACCACCACTTCCAGAGAACTACCCGAGCCCGAGAGCGCCCGCGCGGCGGTGGCCCAGGCGTAGCGGGCGACGAGGTCGGCGAGCGGCAGGTCGCTGCCTTGCGCGAGCCGCAGCACCTCGAGGGCGGTGTTGGCGCCTGCCGCCCGGCGGGCGAGGTCGGGGGCGCCCCCGGCCTCGACGACCCGCTCCGACAACCAGGCGAGGTCGACCGGGCCGGAGCGCGAATGCAGGTCGAGGAGGCCGTGGCCGAGCTTCGCCATCTTGGCGATGCCGCCCGCCACCGTGACCCGCGGCACCGGGTGGCGGCGCAGGTATTTCAGCATCCCGCCGGCGAAATCGCCCATGTCGATCAGCGCCTGGGGGGCTAAGCCGTGCAGGCGCGCCACCGCCTCCTCCGAGGTCGAGCCGGTGGCGCCGGCGACGTGGTCGAGGGCGCCGGCCCGGGCGACGTCGACGCCGCGATGGATCGAATCGATCCAGGCGGCGCAGGAATACGGCACCACCACCCCGGTCGTGCCGAGCACCGACAGGCCGCCGAGGATGCCGAGCCGCGGGTTGAGGGTCTTCTGGGCCAGAGCCTCGCCGCCGGGGATCGACACCTCGACCACCACGTCGGACGGTCCGCCGAGGCCGGCGGCGGCCTCGGCGATCGCGGCGGCGATCATCCGGCGGGGGGCCGGGTTGATCGCCGGCTCGCCGACCGGCAGCGGCAGCCCGGCCCGGGTCACGGTGCCGACGCCGGGCCCGGCCCGGAACGCGATGCCGGAGCCCGGCGGCCCCTTGCGGACCGTCGCCAGGACCAGGACCCCGTGGGTCACGTCGGGATCGTCGCCGGCATCCTTCACCACCCCGGCGAAGGCCCCGCCATCGACCAGCCCGCTCCGTGCCAGCGCGAAGGTCGGACGGGCGCCGCTCGGCAGCGGGATCTCGACCGGATCCGGGACGAGGCCGGTGACGAGGCCGGCATAGGCCGCCTTGGCGGCCGCCGCCGCGCAGGCGCCCGTGGTCCAGCCGCGGCGCAGGGTCTCCCGAGGTCGTGTCGCATCCATGCGGCGTGGTATCACCCCGCGGCGGCGCGGTGAATGCGCGCCGCGCGCTCGACAGATGGACGCCTTCGTGACCGTACGCCCCGCCCGTGGCCTTCTCGTCGCCGCCGCCCGCTCCGGGTCCGGCAAGACCACCGTGACCCTCGCCCTGCTGCGGGCCCTGCGCCGGCGCGGGCTGGCGGTGGCCGGGGCGAAATGCGGGCCGGACTACATCGACCCCGCCTTCCACGCCGCCGCGACGGGGCGACCGAGCTACAACCTCGACAGCTTCGCCATGGACGGCGCCCTCCTCGACGCGGTGGCGGGCCGGGCCGGCGAGGCGGCCGAGCTGGTCCTGGCCGAGGGCTCGATGGGGCTGTTCGACGGCGTCGTGGCGGAAGAGGGCCGCAGCGGCGCCAACGCGGACGTCGCCGCCCGCTACGGCTGGCCGGTGGTGCTGGTGCTCGACGTCTCGGGAGCGGCGCAATCGGCCGCCGCGACGGCGCTGGGGGTGCGGGCCTACGACCCGCGCCTGCATCTGGCCGGGGTGATCCTCAACAAGGTCGCGAGCCTGCGCCACCGCCGCCTCGTCGAGGTCGGCCTCGCCCGGATCGGCGTGCCGGTCCTCGGCGCCGTGCCGCGGGAGGCGTCCCTGGTGCTGCCGGAGCGCCATCTCGGCCTGATCCAGGCCGGCGAGACCGAGGACCTGGAAGCCCGCCTCGACCGCCTCGCCGAGCTGGCCGAGGCCTCGATCGACCTCGACGCGGTCGTGGCCGCCGCCGGCGGGCGGGTGCCCGCACCCGCGACCGGGATCCTGCCGCCGCCGCCCGGGCAGCGCATCGCGGTCGCGCGCGATGCGGCGTTCTCGTTCGTCTACCCGCATCTGGAGGCCGGGTGGCGGGCGGCCGGGGCCGAGATCGTGCCGTTCTCGCCGCTCGCCGACGAGGCGCCGCCGACCGGCTGCGACGCCTGCTGGCTGCCCGGGGGCTACCCCGAATTGCATGCCGGGCGCATCGCCGCGGCGTCCCGCTTCCTCGACGGCCTGCACACCTTTGCCGGGACGCGGCCGGTCCACGGCGAGTGCGGCGGCTACATGGTGCTGGGCGAGAGCCTGGAGGATGCCGAGGGGACGACCCATCGCATGGCCGGGCTCCTGCCGGTCGCGACGTCCTACGCGCGGCGCCGGCTGCACCTCGGCTACCGGATCGCCACGCTCCTCGGAGCGGGCTCCCTCGGCGCGACCGGCCAGGGCCTCGTCGGGCACGAGTTCCACTACGCGAGCGAACTCACGCCGCCGCCGGGGCCCGAGGAGGCCTTAGCCGAGGTCACGGATGCGGAGGGGCGCCCCTTGGGACTGGCGGGGCACCGGCGCGGCCGGGTCAGCGGCAGCTTCTTCCACCTCGTCGGGCTGCGCTGAGCGCGACCGGACGAGAGTGTCGGAGGCCGGCTACTCGGCGGCGGTGGCCGTCGCCTCGACGCTCGCGGCGGCGGCGGCGGAGCGGCCGAGGCGGGCAGCCGAGCGCACGATCGCCAGCACCTCGCGGCGCAGCTGCTCGTCCTCGATCTGCACGTAGGCGCGCAGAAGCTCGATCGCCCCCTGGGCGCTCAGGAAGCCGAAGACGTTGTCGTCGCTGCCGTCGCCGCCGGCCTGGTCCTCGAAGAAGGCCGAGACCGGAACCTCGAGCAGCCGGGCGATCTCGCGCAGGCGGCCGGCGCCGACGCGGTTCTGGCCCTTCTCGTATTTCTGGACCTGCTGGAAGGTGACGCCGACGGCGTTGCCGAGGGCCGTCTGGCTCAGTCCCTTGGCTTTGCGCAGGGCCGTGATGCGGACTCCGACGAGCCGATCGACCTCGGTGGTTTGCTTGGGCATCGGTCCTCAACGTCTTCGTTCTGGCCTGGCGGAGGCTGCGTCCCGATCCCAGGGCTGCCCCGTCCCGCGTCGTCCTTGCCCGCAAGGGCCGCCGGGGCGATGACGCACCGGCACCTCGCGGCTCCCACTCGGGCCGGCGGCGAAGACGCCTCGCCTCCGGTCCACCCTTCAATGCCTTCCGGGCTCGCGCCGGACGATCCGCCGCGTGTGGCGCATCCGGCGGGCCGATGATCAGTCATTCCGTTCGTCCAGGCCGCTACGGCCACGGTCGAGGAAGCGAGCCTGGGTCTGACATGCAACCCAACGCACGTCTACACGCTCCGAGTGAATTCCCCAAGGGAACAGAGGTTAAAAAAATTACTGAGATCCCACCTAACCGGAGGTCGCGGGCCGGCGGTTCCGGGGCAGGCCCGTGCGGGTCACCTTGCCGATAGCGGCGGGGCCCCCATCTCAACGGCCGAGCCCGAGGAAGCCCGGAGGGATGCCCGCCATGTTCATCGCCATGAACCGGTTCAAGGTCTACAAGGACGCCGCGCAGGACTTCGAGCAGGTCTGGCTGGGGCGCGACAGCCACCTCGGCGAGATGCCGGGCTTCGTCGAGTTCCACCTGCTGCGCGGACCGGAGGCCGAGGACCACATCCTCTACGCCTCGCACACGATCTGGTCCTCGAAGGCCGATTTCGAGGCCTGGACCCGCTCCGAGCAGTTCCGCAAGGCCCATAGCCGCGCCCCGGGCACGAAGCCGCTCTACCTCGGCCACCCGCAATTCGAGGGCTTCGAGACGATCCAGACCGTCGCCCGCAACGACTGAGCCGGGATCGTCCGGAGCGGATATCCGACGGGCGGGGCCCCGAGCCCCGCCCGCGTCGTCAGGCGGCGCGGGGCGCCTCGAGCCGCGGCAGGAACGCCGCGAGCAATCCGACCGCCGGCAGGAAGGCGCAGATGCCATAGACGAACTCGATGCTGGTGCGGTCGGCGACCTCCCCCAGCACCGCGGCGCCGAGCCCGCCCATGCCGAAGGCGAAGCCGAAGAACAGCCCGCCGACGAGGCCGACGCGCCCGGGCAGCAGTTCCTGGGCGTAGACCAGGATCGCCGGCATCGCGGAGGCCAGGATCAGGCCGATCGGCACCGTGAGCGCCACGGTCCAGAACAGGTTGGCGTGCGGCAGCGCCAGGGTGAAGGGCAGGACGCCGAGGATCGAGCCCCAGATCACCACCTTGCGGCCGAACCGGTCGCCGATCGGCCCGCCCGCCACCGTGCCGGCCGCGACCGCGCCGAGGAACACGAACAGGTAGAGCTGCGATTCCTGCACCGACACGCCGAAGCGGTGGATCAGGTAGAAGGTGAAGTAGGAGCTCAGGCTCGCCATGTAGAAGTACTTGGAGAAGATCAGCACCAGCAGGACCGCGATGGTGGCGACGACCTTGCCCCGCGGCAAATCCCGCCCGCCGGCGCCGGCCTTGCGCGGGCGCGCTGCCCCGGTGCGCAGCCGCTCGCGGTACCAGCGCCCGACGAGGGACAGCACCACGAAGCCGGCGAGCGCCGCGACCGCGAACAGCGCGACGCTGGCCTGCCCGAGGGGCACCACGATGAAGGCCGCGAGCAGCGGCCCGAGGGCCGAGCCGGCATTGCCGCCGACCTGGAACACCGACTGGGCCAGCCCGTAGCGCCCGCCCGAGGCGAGGCGCGCGACCCGCGAGGCCTCCGGGTGGAAGATCGCCGAGCCGAGGCCGACGCAGCAGGCGGCCAGGATCAGGAGCCCGTAGGTCCCGGCATGGGACAGGAGCAGCAGGCCGCAGAGCGAGAGCAGCATGCCGACGGCGAGGGAGAACGGCATCGGCCGCTTGTCGGTGAAGAGCCCGACCACCGGCTGCAGCAGCGAGGCGGTGAGCTGGAACGCCAGGGTGAGCACGCCGATCTGGGCGAAGTCGAGCGCGTAGCTCTGCTTCAGGAGCGGGTAGATCGCCGGCAGCAGCGACTGGATCATGTCGTTGAGGAGGTGCGACAGGCTCAATCCCCCGAGCACCAGGGCCGCCGGCCCGGCCGCGGCCGGGGCGACGATGGCCGTCGCCGGCGCGGCCTGCGGCGGCCCGGTCACCGGCGCCGCGACGGCCTCGATCGCCGCATTCTCCCCCGTGGCGTTCACCCGCGCGCCGCCTGCCGTCGCATCCATCGCCTGACGCCTCCCCGGGCGGCCATCGAGCCGGCCGCCTCCCGCCGCGCCGCCTGTCGAACCAGGGGTTACGGCCGAGCCTCCCATACACCTGCCCGGCGTCCCCGTCCCGTCGCGGGCCGCAGGGCTGGGATGCCCACGGTCCCGGGCTTGCTCGATGGTCGTGCAACCACCGGCGACGGATCCCGGGATGTGCGATAACGGCACGCTCCCACCCGGTCCGTCTCGAGCCGGCACAGATGCGGTCACGGGTCTTCTCGCCATGCGACACGAACGGTTTCCGGAGGACGGCGGCGCCCACCTCGCCTCGTCCGAGGCGCGGGCAGTGTGGAACGCGCTCCTGCCCCGGCGCGGCCGGGCCGCCCTGCGCCTCGCGATCGCCGCCGCCGCCGCCCTGGCCGAGCTCACCGCCGTGGCCGTCACCGGGCTCGCCTGCGAGATCACCTACCACCTCGTCTCGTACGAGCGGCAGCCGGAGCTGGGCCCGTCGCTCGCCGTCGGGCTGTTCCTCGGCCTGTTCGTAGTCCTGCCGAACATCGCCCGGGGCGAGTACAGCATCGAGAACTACCTCGCCCGCGCCCCGCATTTCCGCCGGGTCGTGAGCCTGTGGCTCGCCGCCTGGGCGGTGGTGCTGGTCCTCGGCTTCCTCAGCAAGACCACCGGCGACCATTCGCGGATCGCGGCGCTCGCCACCTTCCTCACCGGCCTGCCGGCCCTCGTCGCCACCCGCCTCGTCACCGTCGGGCTGGTGCGGCGGCTGATCACGCCGCGCTCCGATTCCGCCCGCCGCATCCACCTCATCGGCTACGAGGAGGACGTCGCGAGCTTCTACGCCACCCACGACACCGCGGCGCTCGGCCTGCGGGTGATCGGCGTCAGCACCCTGCGCAACGCGCCCGAGGGCGGCGACCAGGAGGCGCGCCGGACCCAGCTCGCGGAGGATCTCGACCTCAGCGTCTCGGTGGTGCGCTTCCTGCGGCCCGACGACGTGTTCGTGCTGGTGCCCTGGGCCGAGGTCGAGGACCTCGAGGCCTGCGTCGACGCCTTTCTGCGGGTCCCGGTCGCCCTGCACCTGCGGCCGGGCCGGGTGATGGACCGCTTCAGCGACGTCCGCGTCGGCCGGGTCGGGCTGCTCACCGGCATCAATGTCGGCCGCGCGCCGCTCTCCCCGGTCGAGATCGCCGCCAAGCGCATCTTCGACGTCGTGGTGGGCTCGCTCGCCCTGGTGGCGCTCTCGCCGCTGCTCCTGCTGATCGCGATCCTGATCCGCCTCGACAGCCGCGGCCCGAGCCTGTTCCGCCAGAAGCGCTACGGCTTCAACCAGGAGGCGTTCCGGGTGTTCAAGTTCCGCAGCATGCGGACCGATGCCGGCAGCGCCTTCCGGCAGGCGACCCGGGACGACGACCGCATCACCCGGGTCGGCCGCATCCTGCGCCGCACCAACCTCGACGAACTGCCCCAGCTCCTCAACGTGATCCGGGGCGACATGTCGCTGGTCGGCCCCCGCCCCCACGCGGTCGCCCACGACCGCAGCTTCGAGCGTCGCATCGCCCTCTACGCGCGCCGCCACAACGTGCGGCCCGGCATCACCGGCTGGGCCCAGGTCAACGGGTTGCGGGGCGAGACCCTGACCGATGCCGACATGCAGCGGCGCGTCGAGCACGACCTGTTCTACATCGACAACTGGTCGCTGTGGTTCGACCTCCGGATCCTGGTGATGACCGTGGTGGCGCGGAGCGCGTTCCGGAACGCGTATTGAGGGAGACAGGGACCCGCCTGGAGGCGGGTCCCGAGGGCGCTCAGCTCGCCAGGCGCCGGCCCTGGCGGCGGCTCTCCTCGAAGGCCTGGAGGTCGAGGGCGAGGGCGACGACCTGGTCGGACTTGAGGCGGGTCGGGTCGATCGGGCCGCCGAAGCCGTGGCCGAGATAGATCTCCTGGACGTCGAGCGAGCGCATCGCGCCGCCCATGGTCCAGTTCGGGAAGAGCCGGGCGGCGACGTCGCGGACGTTGAGGATCGTCGCGCTCGCGTGGCGCGGGTCGCGGGCGATGCGGTTGTAGGTCTCCGTCACCTTGCCGCGCTCGCCCTCCAGGATCTGCACGAACCACTGGGTGTCGAAGATCAGGAAGCCCGTGATCCCGTCGCGGGCATTGTTGCGTTGGGAGGCGGACAGGATCTCGCGCATGTTGGTCAGCATGGCGCGGTCGCCGCCCGGCACGGTGTTGCGGCTGTAATAGACGAGCTGGTGGATCATCGACGCTTCACTCCACCGGCCCGAGGGCGGATCGCTCGGGTGAGCGTCCGGGGCCGTCATCGCGGGCCGGTCACGATGTGCGCGTCCGGCATGATCGGGAACATGGGGCGGGACGATCGAGTGACGACAGGACGTCGTTCGACAGCATTAACGGTTCCTGCCAATCGATGAACGAAGTCGATTGGGCACCCTTAACATGGAGCAAACAGCGCGAGAACTGGGGATGAGGTGCCGGATTACCCGGCCCCCGCCCGCCCCTGGCACGCGCCGCACTCGCCCTCGATCTCGACGATCCGGCTCGCCGGCTTGAACCCGGCCTGAGCGAGCGTGCGGTCGAGGCTGCGCTCGATCTCGGCCGAGATCGTCTCGTCGACGCTGCCGCAACTGCGGCAGATCAGGAAGACCGCGCTCTCGCCGGCGCCGTGGCCGTGCTCGCAGGGCACGAAGGCGTTGCGGCTGGCGATGCGGTGGACGAGGCCGTGCTCGGTGAGGAAGTCGAGGGCGCGGTAGACCGAGACCGCGGCGACGCGCTTGCCCGGGACGCTCAGGCGCTCGGCGATGTCGTAGGCGCCGAGCGGCCGGCCCTCCTCGGCGACGACCTCCAGGGTGCGCCGGCGCAGGGCGGTGAATTGCAGGCCGAGGTCCTGCGCCAGCCGCTCGGCCCGGGCCACGAGGTCGGCCGTGCGGGCCGGGCCGTGAGCATCGTGCGCGTGGTCGTGATGCCCGCAGGTTTCGTGCTCGTCCATGCGCTTCCCCGCCTCCATGCGCTTCCCCGCCGCGTTTCCCGCCCCCGCGCCGCCGCGTGCGGCTGGCCTACCGCAACCCGGCGGCGGTTGACAGGCCCTGCCTGTTACAGTGTAACGCTCGGCGCTTGGGCGGCACCCGGCCGTCCCCCATATGGGGTCCGCGACGGCGCCCGCCGAGGGCGCGTCCCGGATCCTGGATCGACGAACAGCCGATGCCGCACGATCATGGCTCCGCCGCCCGGACCGACGCCGCCGTTCCGCGCCGCCTGCCGACGCCGTTCTCCCTGTTGCGCCAGGGGCTCGGGCCGCGCCTCGCCCTGGCGGCCCTGCCCGCTCTGGCGGTCTGGGCCCTGATCGGCTGGGCGACGGCGTGATGGCGTCCCTCCCCCGCTCCGCGCCCGGCGGCGCGCTTCGTGAAGCCGCGCCCGGCGGCGCTCTCGCCTTCCGCGGCCTCACCCTCGGCTATGCCCGGCATCCGGCGGTCCACCACCTCGACGGCACGCTCCGCCCCGGCTCGCTCACCGCGGTGGTCGGGCCGAACGGCGCCGGCAAGTCGACCCTGCTCAAGGGCATCATGGGCGAGATCCGCCCGCTTGAGGGCGAGGTCGTCCGTTCGGGCCTGTCCCGCCACGACATCGCCTATCTGCCGCAGGCGGCCGAGATCGACCGCGCCTTCCCGATCGGGGTCTTCGACCTCGTGGCGATGGGGCTGTGGCGCCGGGTCGGGCCATGGCGCTCGCTCGGGCGGCATCGCGGCGCCGTCGAGGCGGCCCTGGCGGCGGTCGGTCTCACCGGCTTCGAGCGCCGGCCGATCGGCACCCTGTCGGGCGGCCAGCTGCGCCGGGCGCTGTTTGCCCGGGTCCTGCTCCAGGACGCCCGGGTGATCCTGCTCGACGAGCCCTTCGCGGCGATCGACGCCCGCACCACCGACGAATTGCTGGCCCTGGTCCATGGCTGGCACGGCGAGGGCCGCACCGTGGTGGCGGTGCTGCACGATCTCGACCAGGTCGGCCGCCACTTCCCCGAGACCCTGCTGCTCGCCCGCGAGGCGGTGGCCTGGGGCGCCACCGCCACCGTGCTCACGCCTGAGAACCTGCGGCGGGCCCGCCGGCTCTGCGAGGCCTGGGACGAGGAGGCGCCGGTCTGCCGCGCGCCGGCCGCGGCGCAGCCCCATGCCCACGGGCCGCAAGACCACGGATCCCAAGACCGTGGATCCCAAGACTACGGGTCCCACGACAACGGCCCGCACGGGCGCCACAGCCACGGGCACGCCGCGTGATCGACCTCCTGACCGCGCCCTTCGTCGAGTTCGCCTTCATGCGCCGGGCGCTCGCAGGATGCGTCGCCCTCTCGGTGGGGGCCGCCCCGGTCGGGGTCTTCCTCACCCTGCGGCGCATGAGCCTGATGAGCGAGGCGATGAGCCACGCCATCCTGCCGGGCGCGGCGGTCGGCTTCCTGTGGGCCGGGCTGTCCTTGCCCGCGATGACCCTCGGCGGCCTCGTCGCCGGCCTCGCGGTGGCGATGCTCTCGGGCTTCGTCGCCCGCTCGACGGTGCTGCGCGAGGATGCCAGCCTCGCGGCCTTCTACCTGATCTCGCTTGCGGGCGGCGTGCTGCTAATCTCGGCCCGCGGCTCGTCGATCGACCTCCTGCACATCCTGTTCGGCACGGTGCTGGCGCTCGACGACGATGCGCTGGTGCTGCTCGGCGGCATCTCGACGGTGACGCTCATCGGCCTCGCGGTCGCCTACCGGCCGCTGGTGATGGAATGCGTCGATCCGCTCTTCCTGCGCTCGGTCGGCCGGGCGAGCGGGCCGGTGCACTACGCCTTTTTGGCGCTAGTGGTGCTCAACCTCGTCGGCGGCTTCGCGGCGCTCGGCACGCTGCTCGCCGTCGGGCTGATGCTGCTGCCGGCGATCACCGCCCGGTTCTGGGCCGTCGACCTCAGCGGCCTCCTGCCAGCCTCGGTGGTCCTGGCGCTGACGGCGAGCGTCGCGGGGCTCTTGGTCTCCTACTACGCCAGCCTGCCGACCGGTCCGGCGATCGTGCTGGCGGCGGGCGCGCTCTATCTCGCCTCGATGCTACTCGGGCCTAGAGGCGGCCTCGTCTGGCGGCTGATCCCGGCCCGCCACCTGGAGGCGTGAGGACCGCTACCGGTGCCCTTGCGGCGCCTGCGCCGGCTCGCCCCGGTGGGCGGCGCGCCGGCAGGCGTCGGAGCAGTAGCGAACCTCGTCCCAGACCCGCTCCCACTTCTTGCGCCAGGCGAAGGGCCGGCCGCATTGGACACAGACCTTCTGCGGTAGGTCGCCCTTGCGGCGCATCTTCGGCATCGGCTCAGCGCCCGGTCTTGCCGGCATCAGCCAGCGGAATCGCGCTCCAGCGGGTGATCTGCACGTAGCCGTCGCGGGCCGCCACCAAGACCTGGCGGCGGTAGGTATGCACCACCGTGCCGGGGGCGTGGCGATGGGCCTCGGTCCAGCCCTGGGCCTCCTGGACGAAGACCCGGCCGTCGTTGATCCGCGCCAGGGTCTCGATAGCGCCGAAGGCCCGGACGCGGCGCAGGATCGCCTCGACCGGCTGGCGGAAATCGAGGGTGCGGTCGAGGTCGCTCACCCGCGGCCAGTAGGCGCCGTCACCCTGGGGCTCGGCCCGGCGCCACAGGGCGGGCAGGTCGCGGGCGATCGGCCCGCGGGCGAGCCGCACCGCCGCCATCTGGCAGCGGGCGAGCAGGGTCTCGTGGGTCTCGGCGCCCGAGATCGGGAAGAGGTCCTGGGCCAGGATGTCGCCGGTGTCGAACCCGTCCTCGGCCAGCACGTGGGCGGTGACGCCCCAACTCTCGTAGGAATCCAGGATGGCGCGAAACAGCGGGTAGGGCCCGCGCCCGTCCGGCAGCGGCGAGGGATGGAAGTTGAGGGCGTAGCGCACCCGACCCGGCCAGCCGGTGATCAGCCAGGGGTAGCCCGCCACCACCAGCGCCCAGTCGCGGCCGTGCTCGGCCGACAGCGCCTCGATGTCCGACACCCGCAGGCGGGAGAGCTGCATCGGCACCCGGTGGCGCCGCGCCAGGGCCACCACCGCGTCGTTCTGGTCGTAGATCCCGTCGCAGGGGCGGGTGAACAGCTTGATCGGCTGCCAGCCCGACGCGACCAGGGCCTCGAACACCCCGCCGAGGAAATCGATGCCCGCGAAGGCGAATTTCACGTCACGGCTCCTTCCGATCCGCAGACCCGCACCGCCCGCCGCTCCCTGCGTCAGTTCGGCCCGGCCCCGGCGCCCCCGAACGCCCTAGCTAGCGTTATGGGCAGGCGGAAGGGAGCCGCAATGGCGCGCGAGACGATTCACGGTGCGGCCCGCCGCCGCCGATCTCCCGTGCGCCACCTGCGTCTCGTCCTCGGCGACCAGCTCCATCCCCGGCTCGCCACCCTCACCGACCTCGATCCCGACGCCGACACGGTGCTGATGGTCGAGGTTGCGGACGAGGCGACCTACGTGCGCCACCACAAGCAGAAGCTGGTGCTGGTGTTCTCGGCCATGCGCCATTTCGCGGCCGAACTGCGCGAGCGCGGCATCCGGGTCGATTACGTGGAGCTGGAGGACCCGGACAACACCGGCTCGTTCACCGGCGAGGTCGCCCGCGCGCTCGCCCGCCACACGCCCGACCGGATCGTCGTCACCGAGGCCGGCGAGTACCGTGTCGAGGCGATGATGCGCGACTGGGAGGAGGCGCTCGGCCTGCCCGTCGAGATCCGCGACGATACCCGCTTCCTGTGCCCGCGTCCGGTCTTCGCCCGGTGGGCCGAGGGGCGCGAGGCGCTGCGGATGGAGACGTTCTACCGCGCCATGCGCAGGCGCACGGGCTTCCTGATGGAGGGGCGCGACCCGGTCGGCGGCCAGTGGAACTTCGACCACGACAACCGCCGCCGTCTGCCCGCCGGGCACGCCGTGCCGGAGCGCCGCCGCTTCGCGCCCGACGCCGTCACCCGGGAGGTGATGGCCCTCGTCGCCTGCCGCTTTCCCGACCATTTCGGCGACCTCGACGGCTTCGAATGGCCGGTGACCCGCACCGAGGCGCTCGAGGCCCTGCGGCACTTCCTCGACGACTGCCTGCCGGAATTCGGCGACTACCAGGACGCGATGCGCGCGGGCTCGCCGTTCCTGTATCATGGGCTGATCGCGCCCGCGCTCAACCTCGGCCTCCTCGACGCCGAGGAGGTCTGCCGCGCGGCGGAAGACCGGTGGCGCGAGGGCGCGGCGCCGCTCAACGCGGTCGAGGGCTTCATCCGCCAGATCCTCGGCTGGCGCGAATACGTCCGCGGGCTCTACTGGGCCCGGATGCCGGACTATTCCGAGACCAACGCGCTCGAGGCGACCCGCGACCTGCCGTGGTTCTACTGGTCGGGCGAGACCGCCATGGCCTGCCTCGGCGAGTGCGTGCGCGACACCAAGGCCCATGCCCACGCCCACCACATCCAGCGGCTGATGGTGCTCGGCAACTTCGCGCTGCTCGCCGGAATCGCGCCGCGCCAGGTCGAGGAATGGTTCCTGGTCGTCTATGCCGACGCCTACGAATGGGTGGAGCTTCCCAACGTCCACGGCATGGCGTTGTGGGCCGATGGCGGGCTCCTCGGCTCCAAGCCCTACGCCGCCTCGGGCGCCTATATCGACCGGATGTCGGATTACTGCCGGGGTTGCGCCTACGACGTGAAGGCGAAGAGCGGCGAGACGGCGTGCCCGTTCAACTACCTGTACTGGAACTTCCTGATCACCCACGAGGAGCGCCTGGGTCGCAACCCGCGCCTCGCAATGCCGTACCGGACCTTGGCCAAGATGGCGCCGGCGCGCCGGTCCGAGGTGCTGGCGGATTCGGCCCGCTTCCTCGACGGCTTGAGCGCCTCAGAGGGGGAGCCAGGCGGTCAGCGTGCCGTAGACGCCCGGGCGCCGGATCGGCTCCTCGTAGACCCAGCCGGCTGAGACCCGCAGGCGCAGGTCGGCCGGGAACACGGCGGGCAGTGCGACGTCGGTGGCGTGCAGGCCGAGGCTCCATTTCCGGTAGCCGGCAAGGTCGGCGTAGAGCGCGGCCTCCGGCCCGAGATAGGCCGCGCCGAGGCCCACCCCCTGCAAGCCGGGGACCTGCATCCCCCAGGACACCCGGCCCCAGGCGCTGCCGCGGGCGGTGCCGGCGATGAGCGTGGCCGTGACGAGGGTCGCCTCGCTCGGCCGGGCCCACAGCTCCGCCTGGACCCTGGCCCCGAGCCGCGGCGCCGGGAGCTCCTTCGTTCCGGGACTGTCCAGCACCTCGAAGGCGAGTTCCGGCCCGGCGAACAGTGCGACGACGCCCCAATCGTACATCCACTGCCGGCCGGCCACGGCGCCGGCCAGGACGGTGTGGCGGAAGATCCGAGGCGGGCGCCCGCCCGCGGCGGCGCGCGGATCGCCCCACCAGTCGCGTTCGGTCCGCGTTCCGTAGCCGAGGGTCGCCAGGGCGACGACGCCGTCGCGGTCCACGCCGTCGGGAGCGTATTTGGCGCCGGCGCTGACGAAGGTGGAGCGGCCGGCATCCAGGCTGCCGAACAACACCGTCCGCACCTCGTCCCGGCCGTCCGCGCGCACCCCGCCGGCGCAGCCGAGGCACGCCGCCGTATAGATCAGGGCGGGGCGGGCCGAGGAAAGGGGCACGGCGACCGGGGCGATCGTTGCGAAGATGGAAATATCTTTTCCATCGAACCCAGCGTCAATCGCGAATGCCCGTCGCCGCACAGCCAAGCGCCCACCGGCCCTCGTCCATCCTCGACATCCGGGATTCGGGCCTGCTTGGCGGGTCCCCGGCCTTTCGCCGGAGCCGTGCTCGACGGGCCGGCGGAGGAACCGTCAGCACTCGCGGAGCACGGCTGCTAATACTTGAAAAAACAACGATTTAGCGGTGATTTCCGCTTGAGCTTAACCATCGATTAACCGCACCATCGGACCCTTGGTCGGCAAAGCGCTTCGCACCCCGAGAAGGATCTTCGACACACGAGGAGGTTCCATGGTCTCGAAGGAGTTCAGGCAGCAGATCGAGGGCTACGGCCTGACAACGGCCCACATCCTCTACCGCATCCCCGATCACCCCGGCGTCCTCCAGACCTTCGTCTGGCAGGAATACGACCTCGCGCCGCGCTTCCCCGTCCTCACCAGCTTCCTCGAGTTCTGGAAGCGCGAGCTCGACGGCCCCCTGCACTCGGTCCGGGTGGCGCATTCCCGGCTGATCAAGCCGGCGGAGTTCCACGCCGTGAACGGCGTGCTGACGCTGCATTGAGCCCGGGACGGGCCGAAGAATTTTCGGCCCCTGCCCTACGATTGCCGCCTTGGCCGTGTGTGAGACCCGCTACGGCCGCGCCCTCACGGGCGCGGCGCTCACGTCGGTGAACCATGCACAGGCGCCTCCTCTCCGCCGCCGGCCCGCTTCGACGGCGGCTCGCGCCCCTTGCCGCCGGTCCGGCCCATCCGGACCGGGCCACGGCCTCCCACGCCCGCGGGTTGGCCCGCGCGGCGGAGTGGGCTAGAGGGGGCCGCGCGACCCCGGCCAGGGCCGCAGCGACTCCGCCGGCGAGCGTCGCGCCCTCGATCGAGGAGGCCGCGATTTCCCCCGGGAGCGCCTCCCCGGCACCGGACGACCAGAGCCCCGTGACGCAATCCGCCCGCACCTCCGAGATCCTGACGGTCCTCGCCGCCCAGGACACCGAGCGGCTGACCGTCGGCGAGATCGTGGCGGTCCTGCGCGACCGGGCCTTCGCGCTCCTCGTCGTGCTGCTCGGCCTGCCCAACTGCCTGCCGATGCCGCCGCCGATCCCGCTGATCTGCGGCCTGCTGCTCGCCCTCGTGGCGGCGCAGATCGCCGCCGGCATGTCGGCGCCGTGGCTGCCGCGCTCGCTGCTCGGCCGCTCGATCGCCCGCTCCGACCTGCAACGGGCGGTCTCCCGCGCGGTGCCGCTGCTGCGCCGGCTCGAACGCTGGTCGCGGCCGCGGCTGCGGGTGTTCGAGAACGACATCGGCATGCGCACCATGGGCGTGCTGATCCTCGCCCTGTCGCTGGTGCTGATCGTCGCCGCCCCCCTGGTCGGCCAGATCCCGCTCGGGCTCGCCGTCACGCTGGTCGGCCTCGGCCTCGTCGAGCGCGACGGCATCGTGGTGGCGGCCGGACTCGGCATCGGCGTGCTCGGCGTGCTGCTCAACCTCGGCTTCGTCTACGCGGTGTTCACCGCCGTGATGGGCCTCCTGAACCTCGGTGCTGCCGCGGCGGCGTAAGGTCCTCTCACGTCCGAGTGAGGGACGGTGCCCGGCGCGATCCATGCCGGGGCCCGAGCCGAGGGCGGCGCGGGCGCCGGTATGGCATCGGAGCCCGGCGTTACGGCCAACCCAGGCACAGGCGGACGGCGCGATGTCCCTCTCGATCAACCTTCCGCTGATCCTCTCGGCAGCCTTCGTCGCCAGCGCGAGCCCCGGGCCCGCGACCCTGGCGATCGCCGACACCGCGATGCAGGCCGGGCGCCGGACCGGCCTCGCCCTCGCGCTGGGCGTCGTGACCGGCTCGCTCGCCTGGTCGATCGCCGCGGCGCTCGGGCTTGCGGCCATCATGGCGTCGAGCGCCTGGATGCTCGAGGCGATGCGCTATTGTGGCGGCGGCTACCTGCTGTATCTCGCCTACCGGTCGGCCCGCAGCGCGATCCGCGGGTCCGTGGCCCGGACGCCCGCGGTCGCCGACGTCTCCGCGCCGCGGGCCTACGCCAAGGGCCTCGCCCTGCACCTCACCAACCCGAAGGCGATCCTGTTCTTCGGCTCGCTCTACACGCTCGGGCTGTCGCCGCGGACCTCCGCCGCCGAGCTGATCCTGGTGATCGCCGCCGTCGGCCTGCAGAGCGCCGCGATCTTCACCAGCTACGCGCTGCTGTTCTCGCACGGCCGCATCGCCCGGGCCTACCTGCGCCTGCGGCGCTGGTTCGAGGGGGCCTTCGCCCTGCTCTTCGCCGGGGCCGGCCTGCGGGTCCTGACGACACGCCTGCCGGTCTGACCGGCTCAGACGAGACCGGCGAGGGCCGCCGGCGTATCGACGTCGATCAGCACCCCGGCCTCGTCCACCGCCAGTTCGAGCACGTCGTCGCGCCGCGCCAGCAGCGGGCCGGCGCCGCGGTCGCCGGTGAGGTCGGCGATGCCGGCCGAGAGGAGACGGCGGTTGAGCAGGACCGGGTTGCCGCGCCGGCCGTCCTTGACCGGCACCACCGCCGCGGGCGCGACCGGGGCGGCACGGAATGCCTCGGCGAGCCGTACGGGCAGGCCGGATCCGACCCGGGGCATGTCGCCGAGGAGCACGATCACCCCCGTGACGGCCTCCGGCAGGGCGGCGAGCCCGGCGCGGAGCGAGGTGGAGAGGCCGGCGGCGTAATCCGGGTTGTCGACAATGGTCAGCGGCAGCCCGGCCAGCGCCTCGCGTACCTGCGCGCCGGCGTGACCCAGCACCGCCACGACCGGGCCGAGGCCGGCCTGCACCGCCGCCTCGGCGGCGTGGCGCACCAGCGGCTTGCCGTCGAGGAGGCTCAGGAGCTTGGGGCTCGCGCCGAAGCGGGTGCCGCGCCCGGCGGCGAGCAGCACGATGCCGACCGGGTCAGGCATCGTCGGCACTCTCCCCGCCGTCCCGCGGCTGGGGCCGCGACACGATCTCCATCAGGAGCCCGCCGACCCCGAACCCGACGATGTCGTCGCGGGTGACGGGCAGGCCGGCGAGCAGCCGCTGCAGCACCCAGTCGAACCCGTTCTCCTTCGGTGAGCGGGCGCAGCCCGGCGCCCCGATCACCGGTACGGGGTTCGCAGCGTCCGGGTCGAGCCGGCCGAGCAGCAGCAGGTTGCCGGGATCGACCGGCATGCCGAGATGGTCGACCACGCCGCCGGCGGTCTCGATTCCCGCCGGGATCACGTCGCGCCGGTCGGCGATGGCGGAGGCGCCGAACACCACCGCCAGTTCCGCCCCGTCGCGCTCCACAGCATTCCGCAGGGCGTCCGCCACCGCGCCGGCCTCGTGCGCCACCCGGGCCTCGCCGACGATGCGGGCCCCGGCGGGGGCCAGGCGCGCGTCGAGGGTCCGCAGGGTCTTGTCGACGACGCTCGGCTTGAGGCCCGGCAGCAGGGTCGAGATCGCCGCGACCCGGCTCAGGCGGTAGGGCGCGACCCGGATCGCCGGGGCGGCGACGGCGAGCGCCCGGTCGAGCACCGCGCCCGGCACCGCGTAGGGGATGATCTTGACGGTCGCCACCATCTCGCCGGGCACCACCGGCTTGAACGGCACCAGGGTCGCGAGGGTGACCGCCTCGTCGACCCTGTTCACCGCGCCGATCACGCCTTCGTCGAGGCAGAGCAGGCCGGCTTGCGCGGCATGCAGGTTGGCCCGGCCGGTGAAGGGCGGCTCGGCGCCGACGCCCGGTCCCGCGACGGCCGCGGCGAGCCTTTGCGCCGCCTCGTCCTCGCCGACATCGCCCGATTCGAGAGCGACCGCCACCACTTCGCCGACGCCGGCGGCTTCGAGGCGGGCGGCGTCGTCCGGGGCGATCGGCCGGCCCTTCCTCACCACCGCGTCGCCGGCCCGCACGGAGTGCGCGGCGATGAGGCCGGCGGCCTCTCCGATCGGGACCGGGCCGAACCTCATGCCGGGGCCCGGCGGCGATCCTGCCGCAGGCTCGCGATCACCTGGGCCAGCACCGACACGGCGATCTCGGCCGGGCTGACCGCCCCGATATCGAGGCCGATCGGCGCGGCGATGCGGGCGATCCGCTCCTCCGTGAGACCCGCGGCGGTCAGGCGCTCGACGCGCCGGCCGTGCGTCTTCCGCGAGCCGAGCGCCCCGACATAGAAGCACTCGGCCTTCAGCGCCGCGATCAGCGCCGGGTCGTCGATCTTCGGGTCGTGGGTCAGGGCCGCGACCGCCGTGTAGCGGTCGAGGGCCGGCAACTGCGCCAGGGCATCGTCGGGCCAGAGCGGCAGCAGGGCGACGTCGGGAAAGCGCTCCGGCGTCGCGAAGGCGGTGCGCGGGTCGATGATGGTGACGTCGAGGTCGGTCGCCTGCGCCATCGGCGCCAGCGCCTGGCTGATATGGACGGCGCCGATCACCACGAGCCGCGGCGGCGGCACCTGCACGGTGAGGAACAGCGAGCGGCCGTCGGCCTCGACGATCCCGCTCTTGCCCGAGCGGAATCGGGCGCCGAGTTCGGCGGCCAGCGGATCGGACGCGGCCTCGGCCTCGCGCACCAGGCGCTGCGCGCCGTCGGCGGTGTCGGTGACCAGGATGACGGCGCGGCGGGCGGCGCGCTCCCGGTTCATCTCCCGCAGGATGTCGAGTTTCACGCGACCGGCTCGACCAGCACGCGGATGCGCCCGCCGCAGGACAGGCCGACCCGCCAGGCGGTCTCGTCGGCGACGCCGAATTCGAGCACCCGGGGCTTGCCGTCCTCGATCACGTCGGCGGCCTCGGCGATGACCGCGCCCTCGACGCAGCCGCCCGAGACCGACCCGAGGAAGTTGCCCTCCTGGTCGATGATCAGGTGCGAGCCGACCGGGCGCGGGGCTGAGCCCCAGGTCTCGATCACGGTGGCGAGCGCCACGCCGCGGCCGGCCTCGCGCCAGGCCTCCGCGGTGGCGAGGATGTCGGTATCGGTCGACAGCATCGGACAAACGTCTCCAGGGCCGTTAGCCCCTCACAGGAGGTAGGATCTAGCTGGCCTCGCGCAACCACGTCTTGGGCGCGCGGCCGCGCGGCTGGTGCGCGCCGAGCGCGCGGCAGAGGTCCGCCATCGCCGACAGGCTGTGGATCGGCCGGAAATCGTCGACATGCGGCAGCATCGCCCGGATGCCGCTCGCCCGCGCGGAAAAGCCCTCGAAGCGCAGCAGCGGGTTGAGCCAGACCAGCCGCCGGCACGAGCGCCGCAGCCGGTCCATCTCGTGGGTCAGCTCCGGCGTCACCTCGCGCTCGAGTCCGTCGGTGAACAGCAGCACCACCGCGCCGCCGCCGAGCACCCGGCGCGACCAGTGCCGGTTGAACAGGTGCAGCGCCTCGGCGATGCGGGTGCCGCCCTCCCAATCCTGCGCCCGGGCGCTGGCGCGCGACAGCGCCTCGTCGGGGTCGCGGCGGGTCAGCTCGCGGGTGATGTTGGTGAGCCGGGTCGCGAAGACGAAGCTGTGCACCCGGCGCTGCTCGCTCATCGCGTGCAGGAAGTGCAGGAACAGGCGCGAATACTCCGCCATCGAGCCTGAGATGTCGCAGAGCGCCACGATCGGTGGCGGCCGCTGCCGCGGCGCCCGGAAGGCGAGGTCGATGGCGCCGCTGGCCCGCACCGTGCGCTGGAAGCTGCGGCGCGGATCGATGCGCCCGCGCGGCCGGGCCTCGAACCGCCGGGTCCGGGTGGCGTCGTCGGGAAGCCGCAGGTTCGCGATCAGGCGGCGGGCCTGCGCGACCTCCTCCGCGCTCATCTGGGCGAAGTCCTTGGCCTTCAGCACCTCGGCCTGCGACACCGACAGGGTGACGGTGGTGAGGTCTTCCTCGGTCAGCTTGGGCTTGGGCCGCTCCGTCTTCGGCGACAGCGCCTCCTGCACCCGCAGCGCCCCGGCATTCGGGGGTTTGGGCGGCGCCTTGTCGGGGGCGACCGGCGACATCTGGGCGATCATCTTCTCGATGAGGTCGCGCCGGCGCCAGAACAGCCGGAACGCCTCGGCGAACAGGGCCGAATGCTCGCGCCGGCGCACCAGCACGGCGTGCAGCGTCCAGTAGAAATCCTCGCGGGTGCCGATGGCGGCGGCCTCGACCGCCGCGACGGCGTCGATCACGTCGCCGGGCCCGACCGGGACGCCGGCGGCGCGCAGGGCCCGGGCGAAGTAGGCGATGTTGTCCGGGAGCCGGCCGGAGCCCGCTTGCGCCTCGCTCATCCGGCGGAGGACCGCACCTCGTCGAGGAGCGCCTTCGCCCGCCCGCCCTGCATCGCCTGGATGTCGTCCTGGTACTTGAGGAGAACGCCGAGCGTGTCGATGACGAGCGTCGGATCGAGGGCGACGGCGTCGAGTTCCACGAGGGCGGTCGCCCAGTCCAGCGTCTCGGCGACGCCCGGCGCCTTGAACAGGTCCTCCTTGCGGATCGCCTGCACGAAGGCGACGACCTGGCGCGACAGCGCCTCGGGCGCGTGCGGCAGGCGGGTGCGCAGAATCTGCAATTCGCGCTCTGCGTCCGGGTAGTCGACCCAGTGGTAGAGGCAGCGGCGCTTCAGCGCGTCGTGGATCTCGCGGGTGCGGTTCGAGGTCAGGATCACCAGCGGCGGCTCGGGCGCGCGGATCGTCCCGAGTTCGGGGATCGTGACCTGGAAGTCGGACAGCACTTCGAGCAGGAACGCCTCGAACGCCTCGTCGGTGCGGTCCAGCTCGTCGATCAGCAGCACCGGCGCCCCGCCCTCCCCCGGCTCCAGGGCCTGGAGCAGCGGCCGTCGGATCAGGTAGCGTTCGGAGAAGAGGTCGGATTCGAGCCGCTCGCGGTCGACGGCGCCGCCGGCCTCGGCCAGCCGAATCGCCATCATCTGGCCGGCATAGTTCCACTCGTAGACGGCCGCCGCGACGTCGAGCCCCTCGTAGCATTGCAGCCGGATCAGCGGCCGGCCGAGGGATTTGGCCAGCACCTTGGCGATCTCGGTCTTGCCGACGCCCGCCTCGCCTTCGAGGAAGAGCGGACGCCCCAGCTTGAGCGACAGAAAAACCACCGTGGAGAGCGCCCGGTCGGCGACGTAGCCGGCCGAGGAGAGCAGCGCCTGGGTGGCGTCGATGGAGGGGGGGAGAGTCATCGTGGCGGGGGCTGCTTCTCGCGGGGGGCGGTCGCGTCCGCCGGAATATCTGGACGGTGGGATATTGAGGCGAGGCGCCGCCCGTCCAGTCCCTCCCCCCTCTGCGGGGGAGGGTGGTCCCTGCGTCAGCAGGGGCCGGGAGAGGGGACGCCGTTTCCGGAGAGGTCGCGACCATTCTGACGGGCGCAACCTGGACCAGCGTCGCGCTGCCCCTCTCCCGGCCCCCGCCGGGGGCCACCCTCCCCCGCAGAGGGGGGAGGGTTCTCACACGCGCGCCGCGCCTGGCCGATTACCGATCCGCCGCCTTCTGCACCGCGCGGCGCGCCATCACGCCGATCAGGTGGGCCCGGTAATCGGCGTCCGCGTGGATGTCGCTGTTGAGCCCGCTCGCCGACGGCGACATCCCCTCCAGCGACTTCGCGGCGAAGCGCTTGCCCAAAGCCTCCTCGGCCTCGGTCCAGCGAAACACGCCGTTGGACCCGGAGCCGGTCACCGTGACGCGGATGTCGCTCGGACGCTTGGCCACGAACACGCCGACGAGGGCGTAGCGCGAGGCCGGGTTGCGGAATTTCTCGTACGCCGCCTTGTGGGGGATCGGGAACGAGACGCCGGTGACGATTTCGCCTTCCTCCAGCGCGGTCTCGAACAGGCCGGTGAAGAACTCTTCCGAGCTGAGCTTGCGCTTGTTGGTGCTGATCGTGGCGCCGAGCGCGAGACAGGCGGCCGGGTAGTCCGCCGCCGGATCGTTGTTGGCGACCGAGCCGCCGATCGTGCCGCGGTGGCGCACCGCCGGGTCGCCGATCAGCGCCGCGAGTTCGGCGAGCGCGGGGATCGCTTCCTTCACGTCGTTCGACGCGGCCACCGCGCCGTGGGTGGTCATGGCGCCGATGGTGATCGAGCGCGGGCTGCGCTCGATGCCGACGAGGTCCGGCACCTTGCCGAGATCGATCAGCGTGCCGGGGGCGGCCAGGCGCTGCTTCATCGTCGGGATCAGGGTGTGGCCGCCGGCGACGAGCTTGGCGTCCTCGCCGGCGAGCAGGCTCGCGGCGTCCTTGAGGCTGGTCGGCTGGTGATAGGCGAAAGCGTACATGATGCTCTCCAGGCTTGATCTTATTCGGCGGCTTCCGGGCGCAGGTGGGGGCTCGCCTGCGCCGCCCGCCACACCGCCAGCGGGGTCGCCGGCATCGCGATGTTCTCGTGGCCGAGCGCGTCGGTGAGCGCGTTCATCACGGCGGCAGGCGCCGCGATGGCGCCGGCCTCGCCGCAGCCCTTGATGCCGAGCGGGTTCGACGGGCACGGCGTCACCGTCATGCCGACCTCGAACGAGGGCAGGTCGGCCGCCCGCGGCATGCGGTAATCCATGAAGCTCGCGGTGACGAGCTGGCCGTCGGAATCGTAGAGCGCGCCCTCGAACAGCGCCTGGCCGACGCCCTGCGCGATGCCGCCATGGACCTGGCCCTCGACGATCATCGGGTTGATGACGTTGCCGAAATCGTCCACCGCCGTGAACTTCTCGATGGTGACGACACCGGTATCGGGATCGACCTCGAGCTCGCAGATATGCATGCCGGCCGGGAAGGTGAAGTTGGTGGGATCGTAGAACGCTCCCTCCTTCAGGCCGGGTTCGAGCTGCGCGCCGCTGAACTTGTGGGCGACGTAGGCCTGCAGCGCCACTTCGCCGAAAGCGAGCGACTTGTCGGTGCCGGCGACCGAGAAGCGGCCGTCCTTGAACTCGATGTCGTCCTCGCCGGCTTCCATCGCGTAGGCCGCGACCTTGCGGCCCTTGGCCACCACCTTGTCGATCGCCTTGGCGATGGCCGACATGCCGACCGCGCCGGAGCGCGAGCCGTAGGTGCCCATGCCGAACTGCACCTTGTCGGTGTCGCCGTGCACGATGGTGACGCTCTCGATCGGCACGCCGAGCCGGTCGGAGACGAGCTGGGCGAAGGTGGTCTCGTGCCCTTGCCCGTGGCTGTGCGAGCCGGTCAGCACCTCGATCGACCCGGTCGGGTTGACCCGCACCTCGGCCGATTCCCACAGGCCCACGCCGGCGCCGAGCGAGCCCACCGCCTGCGAGGGGGCGATGCCGCAGGCCTCGATGTAGGACGAGAAGCCGATGCCGCGCAGCTTGCCGTTGCGGGCGCTCTCGCGCCGACGCCGGGCGAAGCCCTTGTGGTCGGCGATCTCCAGCGCCTTGTCGAGGGAGGCCGAGTAGTCGCCGCCGTCATACATCATGATGACGGGGGTCTGGTGCGGGAAGCTCTTGATGTAGTTCTTGCGCCGGAACTTCGACGGATCCTGATTCAGCTCGCGCGCCGCGACCTCGACCAGCCGCTCGATGACGAAGGTCGCCTCCGGCCGCCCGGCGCCGCGATAGGCGTCGACCGGCGCGGTGTTGGTGTAGACCCCATCCACCTCGCAGTAGATTGCCGGGATGTTGTACTGGCCCGACAGCAGCGGCGCGTAGAGGTAGGTCGGCACCGACGACGAGAAGGTCGACAGGTAGGCGCCGAGATTGGCGATGGTGTGGACCTTCAGCGCGAGGATCTTGCCGCCCTCGTCCATCGCCATCTCGGCGTGTGTGACGTGGTCGCGGCCGTGGGCGTCGCACAGGAACGCCTCGGTGCGGTCGCTCGTCCACTTCACCGGCCGCCCGACCTTCTTGGCCGCCCAGACGCAGACCGTCTCCTCGGCGTAGATGAAGATCTTCGAGCCGAACCCGCCGCCGACGTCGGGCGCCACCACCCTGAGCTTGTTCTCCGGCGCGATGCCGATGAAGGCCGAGAGCACGAGGCGGGCGACGTGCGGGTTCTGGCTCGTGGTGTAGAGGGTGAAGGCTTCTTCCGCCTCGTCGTACTCGCCGACCGCCGCGCGGGGCTCGATCGGGTTCGGCACCAGGCGGTTGTTGACGATGTCGAGCTTGGTGACGTGCGCCGCCCGGGCGAAGGCCGCCTCGACGTCCGACTGGTTGCCGAGATGCCAGTTGAAGACGGTGTTGTCCGGGGCGACGTCGTGCACCACCGTACCGGCGCCCGCGGCCTTCGCCGTCTCGACCACGGCGGGCAGCACGTCGTAATCGACCGTGATGGCCTCGGCGGCGTCCTTGGCCTGGGCCAGGGTCTCGGCGATGACCACCGCGACGTGGTCGCCGACGTAGCGCACCTTGCCCTGCGCCAGCGCCGGGTGGGCGCCGGCCTTCATCGGCGTGCCGTCCTTGGAATGGATCATCCAGCCGCAGATCAGGCCGCCGACCTTGTCGGCCGCCAGGTCCTCGCCGGTCAGGATGCCGACGACGCCGGGCATCTCCGACGCGGCCGCGGTGTCGATGCCGCGGATCGTGGCATGGGCATGGGGGGAGCGCAGGAAGTAGGCGTGGGCCTGGCCCGGACGGTTGTAGTCGTCGACGTAGCGGCCCTTGCCGGTGATGAAGCGCTGGTCTTCCTTGCGGCGCACCGAGGCGCCGATACCCGTGGCGGTCATGGCGTTGAGTCTCCCGGATCTGGCCTCGCGGCCGGCGCGTCGGGGCCGGCCTCGTTCTCAGGCGGCGTCTTGTTGTTGGTCCGGATGGCGCGGACGGTCTTTTGAAAGGGCTCAGATCTTAACCCTCCCCCTCTGCGGGGGAGGGTGGCCTGCGGAGCAGGCCGGGAGAGGGGAACCACGCTCCCGGATAAGACTGAACCGCTCTGGCAGGCGCCTCCCGATCAGCGTCGCGCTGCCCCGCTCCCGCCCCGCATTCGCGGAGCACCCTCCCCCGCAGAGGGGGGAGGGTTCAGCGTGGCGCTACTCCGCCGCGACCTTCTGCGGCTCGGCGGCCATGTTCTCGGCCCCAGCCGCGATCGCCTTGACGATGTTGTGGTAGCCGGTGCAGCGGCAGATGTTGCCCTCCAGCTCGTGCCGGATGGTCTGCTCGTCCAGCGCATTGCCCTTGCGGCGCACCAGGTCCACGGCGGTCATGATCATGCCGGGGGTGCAGTAGCCGCACTGGAGGCCGTGGTGCTCGCGGAAGGCCGCCTGCATCGGGTGCAGCTCGCCGCCGGAGGCCAGGCCCTCGATGGTGGTGACCGACCGGCCGTCGCACTGCACGGCGAGCACGGTGCAGGCCTTGATCGCCTCGCCGTCGAGGTGGACCACGCAGGCACCGCACTGGCTGGTGTCGCAGCCGACATGGGTGCCGGTGAGGCGAAGGGTCTCGCGCAGGTACTGCACCAGCAGCGTGCGCGGATCGATGTCGGCGGTCACGGCCTTGCCGTTCACCGTCAGGCTGACAGCGCTCATGGGTGACGTCCTCCTCCTGGACCAGGACACTTGGCCGAAGACCCGCGGGCCCTTTGGGGCGGACCCTGTCGCTCGTGGTGGCCGGGCCGGCCGTGCCTCTCTGGAATCGCTCGAATTCGAGTGTCGACCGCCCGGAAGCGCCGGTCAAGGCGCGGCGCTCCGGCTTTTTGGCGCGCAAACCGGCCGTTTCCGGCCGATTCGGGTCACGATGCCCGTTCGCCTCGCAACAAGTTGATCGCGGACGATCGAAAACCGCCTCAGGCCGCCGTGGTCTCGCCCGCGGCGCCGCCCTGGACCTCCTTGGCGAACGTGTCGAAGAAGTTGTCGGCGTACTTCTTCGCCACGCCGTTGATCAGGCGTCCGCCGAGCTGGGCGATCTTGCCGCCGACGCTGGCCTCTACGTCGTAGGTCATCTTGGTCTGGCCGCCCTCGGCGGGCTCCAGCCGCACCACCGCCCCGCCCTTGGCGAAGCCCGCGACGCCGCCCTGGCCCTCGCCGACGATGCGGTAGCCGTTCGGCGGGTCGATGTCGGTGAGCGTCACCTTGCCCTTGAAGGTCGCCTTGACCGGGCCGACCGCGATCTTGGCCGACGCCTGGAGCTCGTTGTCCCCAACCTTCTCGAGCGTCTCGCAGCCCGGAATGCAGCGCTTGAGCACCTCCGGATCGTTGAGCTTCTCCCAGACGGTCTGCTGGTCGGCGGGCAGCACGACCTCGCCGGTCATCGTCATCGCCATGGCGGCGTCCTCCTCCCCGATGTGGTTGCCGGTCTCCTGACCGGACGTCGCCGGGGAGGGTAGCGGAGCCGTAGCGTCAGGACCAGCCGATCAATCGCACACCTACCCGGCGGCACCGGATTGTAGAGTGGTGCGGTGCTTGCTAAGCCTCGCCGCAAGGGACGGCCGTGACACCCGGATGACGGGGCGCGGCTCGGGGAGGTCCGGGCCGCGAGGCCCGCGAACGGAGAACGTGACCGCATGGAGGTCTTCGCGCAGCAGCTCATCAACGGGCTGACGCTGGGGTCGATCTACGGCCTCATCGCCATCGGCTACACGATGGTGTTCGGTATCATCGGCATGATCAACTTCGCCCACGGCGACGTGTTCATGCTCTCGGCCTTCATCGCGCTGATCACCTTCCTGATCGTCACGACCTGGCTCGGCATCTCGTCGATCGCCCTGGCGCTGCTGATCGTGCTGATCGTCGCGATGGCGCTCACCGCCCTGTGGGGCTGGTCGATCGAGCGGATCGCCTACCGGCCGCTGCGCGGCTCGTTCCGCCTAGCGCCGCTGATCTCGGCGATCGGCGTCTCGATCTTCCTGTCGAACTTCGTCCAGGTGGTGCAGGGCGCCCGCAACAAGCCGACCCCGCCGATGATGCGCGACGTGATCACGCTGTGGACCGGCGAGAACGGCTACGCCGTCGCCCTGTCCTACAAGCAGATCATCATCATGCTGACGACCGTCGTGCTGCTCGCCGGGTTCTGGTACCTGGTGCAGAAGACCCCGCTCGGCCGCGCGCAGCGCGCCTGCGAGCAGGACCGCAAGATGGCGGCGCTGCTCGGCATCGACGTCGACCGCACCATCTCGCTCACCTTCGTGCTCGGTGCGGCGCTGGCCGCGGTCGCCGGCACGATGTACCTCCTCTATTACGGCGTCGTCTCGTTCTCGGACGGCTTCACGCCCGGCGTGAAGGCCTTCACGGCCGCGGTGCTCGGCGGCATCGGCAGCCTGCCCGGCGCGGTGCTCGGCGGTCTCCTCATCGGCCTGATCGAGACCTTCTGGTCGGCGTACTTCTCCATCGAGTACAAGGACGTCGCGGCGTTCTCGATCCTCGCGATCGTGCTCATCTTCATGCCCTCCGGCATCCTCGGCCGGCCCGAGGTCGAGAAGGTCTGATGGCGAACCCGGCCAACACCCTGGCGGCCACGCCCGCCGCCGACCGCACCGCCCCCGACATGGCGGCGATCGTCAAGGACGCGGCGCTGTTCGCGCTCGTCACCTTCGGCCTGTGCGTGCCGATCATCGCCTTCCGCACCGATCTGAGCCAGACCGCGGCCCTCGACCTCGTGCCGCGCTGGGGCCTCGTCGCGATCCTGTGCGGGCTCGTCTTCGCGGCGCGGCTCGCCCAACGGCTGATCGTCGCCAACCGCGACGCCCGGCGGGCCCTGACCCCCTCGCCGACCCAGGCGACGGAGGCGGTCCACGCCGAGCCGAACGCCTCGCAGAAGGTCTCGTCCTACGCGCTGCCCGCCTTCCTCGGCGTGACGCTCGCCTTCCCGCTGCTGGCGGTGCTCGGCACCGGGGGCCTCGGCGAGTCGCGCTACTGGATCGACCTCGGCATCCTGATCCTCACCTACGTGATGCTGGGCTGGGGCCTCAACATCGTGGTCGGGCTCGCGGGCCTCCTTGATCTCGGCTACGTCGCGTTCTACGCGGTGGGCGCGTATTCCTACGCCCTGCTGTCGACGGTGTTCGGCCTGTCGTTCTGGGTCTGCCTGCCGCTCGCCGGCCTGTTCGCGGGCCTGTGGGGCATGGTGCTGGGCTTCCCGGTCCTGCGCCTGCGCGGCGACTACCTCGCCATCGTGACGCTCGCCTTCGGCGAGATCATCCGGCTGGTGCTCATCAACTGGACCGATTTCTCCGGGGGCGCGGCCGGTATCTCGTCGATCCCGCGCGCCACCTTCTTCGGGGTCCCGTTCACGGCGGACGAGGACGGGTTCGCGGCCAAGTTCGGGCTCGACTTCAGCCCGATGCACCGGGTGATCTTCCTCTACTACCTGATCCTGGCGCTGGCGCTGATCACCAACGGCGTGACGCTGCGGCTGCGCCGCCTGCCGATCGGCCGGGCCTGGGAAGCGCTGCGCGAGGACGAGATCGCCTGCCGCTCGCTCGGCATCAACACCACCAACACCAAGCTCACGGCCTTCGCGCTCGGCGCGATGTTCGGCGGCTTCGCCGGCTCGTTCTTCGCCGTGCGCCAGGGCTTCGTCAGCCCGGAGAGCTTCAACTTCCTCGAGAGCGCGATCATCCTGGCGATCGTGGTGCTCGGCGGCATGGGCTCGCAGATCGGCGTCGCGGTCGCCGCGGTGGCGATGGTCGGCGGGCCGGAGATGCTGCGCAACCTCGGCTTCCTCAAGGCGGTGTTCGGCGACGGGTTCGATCCGAGCGAGTACCGCCTGCTCCTGTTCGGCCTCGCCATGGTGGTGATGATGATCTGGCGCCCCCGCGGCCTGATCTCGGAACGCGCGCCCTCGATCGTCCTCAAGGAGCGCAAGCGCATCTCGGGCTCCCTCGTGAAGGAGGGCCACGGCTGATGTCGGCCCCGATGTCCTCCTCGTCCCTCGCCTCCCCCCGCATGGCCGACCCGGTCCTGACGGTGGACCACGTCACCATGCGGTTCGGGGGCCTCGTCGCCGTCAACGACCTGTCGTTCAAGGTCGGTCGCGGCGACATCACGGCCTTGATCGGCCCGAACGGCGCCGGCAAGACCACGGTGTTCAACTGCATCACCGGCTTCTACAAGCCGACCGAAGGCATGATGACCCTGCGCCACCGCGACGGGTCGGAATACCTTCTGGAGCAGCTGCCGGGCTACGCGGTGAACCGGACGGCGCGGGTCGCCCGCACCTTCCAGAACATCCGGCTGTTCACCGGCATGACCGTGCTGGAGAACCTGCTGGTGGCCCAGCACAACCCGCTGATGGTCTCGTCGGGCTTCACGATCGGCGGGCTGCTCGGCCTGCCGTCGTACCGGCGCGCCGAGGCGGTGGCGGTGGAGCGGGCCAAGGACTGGCTGACGCGCATCCACCTGATGGACCGGGCCGACGATCCGGCCGGCGCCCTGCCCTACGGCGACCAGCGCCGGCTCGAGATCGCCCGCGCCATGTGCACCGACCCGGTCCTGCTCTGCCTCGACGAGCCGGCCGCCGGCCTCAACCCGCGGGAATCGCTGCTGCTCAACGACCTGCTGCGGGCGATCCGCGACGACCACGACACCTCGGTCCTGCTGATCGAGCACGACATGTCGGTGGTGATGGAGATCTCCGACCACGTCGTGGTGCTCGATTACGGCACCAAGATCGCCGACGGCACGCCGTCGGAGATCCAGAGCGACCAGAGCGTGATCGCCGCCTATCTCGGCGTCGAGGACGACGAGGTGGAGCAGGTCGAGGCGGAGGTGGGAGTATGAGCGTCGCCGGCATCAACGTCCTTCAGGACGAGACCCGCGCCCGGGCGGCCGGCACCCGGGCCCCGCTCCTGACGGTGCGGGGGGTCAAGACCTTTTACGGCAACATCATCGCGCTCAAGGGCGTCGACCTCGACGTCAACGAGGGCGAGATTGTCACGCTGATCGGCGCCAACGGCGCCGGGAAGTCGACCCTGATGATGACGATCTTCGGCAGCCCCCGGGCGCGCGAGGGCACGATCACCTATGCGGGCCGGGACATCACCAAGATGCCGACCCACGAGATCGCCCGCCTCAACCTGGCGCAGTCGCCGGAAGGGCGGCGGATCTTTCCGCGCATGACCGTCTACGAGAACCTGCAGATGGGGGCGGCCGTCAACGGCGGCGCGCATTTCGAGCAGGACCTGGAGCGGGTCTGCGGGATGTTCCCGCGCCTCAAGGAGCGGCTCTACCAGCGCGGCGGCACGATGTCGGGCGGCGAGCAGCAGATGCTGGCCATCGCCCGTGCCCTGATGAGCCGGCCGCGGCTCCTGCTCCTCGACGAGCCGTCGCTGGGGCTGGCCCCGCTCATCGTCAAGCAGATCTTCTCCGCCATCAAGGAGCTCAACGAGCGCGACGGCATGACGGTGTTCCTCGTCGAGCAGAACGCCTACCACGCCCTCAAGCTCGCGCATCGCGGCTACGTCATGGTGACGGGCACCATCACCATGTCGGGCACCGGCAAGCAGCTCCTCGACGACCCGTCGGTGAAGGCCGCCTATCTCGAGGGAGGACGGCACTGATGCAGGGGATCCTCTACGAGGAGAGCACGATCTGGCTCTTCCTCCTCGTCACGGTGGTGATGGGCGGCTGGATGGCCTGGATGATCGGGCGCGGCATCGCGCTCGGCTGGAAGCCGTACTGGCAGGCGATCCTGTCGCTGCTGCTGCTGGGCGTCGCCGTGCGCTTCATCCACCACGCCCTGTTCGAGGGCTCGTTCCTGTCGCCGCACTACTACGTGGTCGACACGATCGTGCTCCTGCTCATCGGCTCGGCCGGCTACCGCGCCACCCGCGCCCGGCAGATGACGACCCAGTACCGCTGGCTCTACGAGCGGAACAGCCCCTTCTCCTGGCGGGCGAAGGCGGGAGCCTGACCCCCAGGCGTCCACGCCCGAGCGCGTCCGCGCCGCCTTCCACGCGCCCAGCACCGGGCGCACTACCGATCCGGGACGACGTCCCGGTACCGATCCGGGGCCCCACGCCCCGGTCTCCCGGCCGAAAGGGCCCGCGAGCCCGACCTTGGTTGTTCCAGAGGAGTACTGAGATGAAGCGCACGCTGTTGGCCGGCTTCGCCCTCGCGGCCACCTTCGCCTTTGCCGGATCGGCGCAGGCGCAGATCAAGATCGGCGTGGCCGGCCCGATCACCGGCAACAACGCCGCCTTCGGCGCCCAGCTCAAGAACGGCGCCGAGCAGGCGGTCGCCGACATCAACAAGGCCGGCGGCATCAACGGCCAGAAAATCGTCCTGGTCGTCGGCGACGACGCCTCCGACCCGAAGCAGGGCGTCTCGGTCGCCAACAAGTTCGCCGCCGACGGCGTGAAGGCCGTGGTCGGACACTTCAACTCCGGCGTCTCGATCCCGGCCTCCGACGTCTACGCCGAGTCCGGCATCGTCGAGATCACCCCGGCCTCGACCAATCCGAAATACACCGACCGCAAGCTGTGGAACACCTTCCGCACCTGCGGCCGCGACGACCAGCAGGGCGCGGTCGCCGGCGCCTGGCTCGCCGAGAAGTTCAAGGGCAAGAACATCGCCTTCGTCCACGACAAGACCCCGTACGGCCGCGGCCTGGCCGACGAGACCCTCAAGGCCCTGAAGGCCAAGGGCGGCAAGGACGTGGTGTTCGAGGGCATCAACCCGGGCGAGAAGGACTATTCGGCGCTCGTCTCGAAGCTGAAGCAGGCCAAGGCCGACGTGGTCTATTACGGCGGCCTGCACACCGAGGCCGGCCTGATCGTGCGCCAGATGCGCGACCAGGGCCTCAACGCCCCGCTGATGAGCGGCGACGGCATCACCGACAAGGAGTTCGCCCAGATCGCCGGCCCGGGCGCCGACGGCACCCTGATGACCTTCTCGCCGGACGCCCGCAAGAACCCGAACGCCAAGGACGTGGTCGCGGCCTTCAAGGCCAAGAACATCGATCCCGAGGCCTACACCCTCTACTCCTACGCCGCCGTCCAGATCCTGAAGGCCGCGATGGAAGCCACCAAGTCGACCGACGGCAAGAAGGTCGCGACCTACATGCTCGAGGGCAAGCCGTTCAAGACCGTGATCGGCGATATCTCGTACGACAAGAAGGGCGACATCACCCGTCCCGACTACGTCATGTACATGTGGAAGAAGGGCGCCGACGGCCGGATCGACTACACCGGCAACGAGCAGACCCAGTAAAGTCCGGTCTCCCGGGACCGGCCCGGCGCGCCCGCGCGCCGGGCCTTTTTCCGTTGACGAAGCCGTGCGTTCGTCACGTCCACGGCTTGCGCGTCCCAACGCCTCACCTTACATGCACGGGTAAGCGTCAGAAGGCCATCAGCGCGCCCGGCACCTCGGCCGAGCACCCGTACGGCCGGCCGCGTCGCGACCCAGTTTCGAAGATGTGCTCCCGGCGGCGCCGACCGCGACGGCGACCCGGGTGGAGAGTGTGAATGGCGAAAGAAGAGTTGATGCAGTTCGACGGTCTCGTGCTCGAGATCCTGCCGGACGCGCGTTACCGCGTGCAGCTCGACCAGGGCCACGAGATCGTGGCCTACACGGCCGGCAAGATGAAGAAGAACCGCATCAAGACTCTGGCCGGCGACCGCGTCACCGTCGAGATGTCGCCCTACGACCTCGAGAAGGGCCGTCTGGTGTTCCGCCACAAGGACGAGCGCTCCTCGGGCCCGCGTCCGCCGTTCCGCGGCGGCAGCCAGTTCCGCCGGCGCTGATCCTTCTCCAACAAGACCGATGTCTGTGCGGGGCTGGGGTGAGAACCCTGGCCTTTTGCGCATCTGCACTCATGTGCCCGTGATCCCCTGCCCTGCGACCCTTGCCCTGCGACCCTTGCGAGGCCTGCCATGACCCGTCCCCTGGTGATCGCCCCCTCGATCCTCTCGGCCGACTTCGCGCGGCTCGGCGAGGAGGTCCGCGACGTGGTCGCGGCCGGGGCCGACTGGGTCCATATCGACGTGATGGACGGGCATTTCGTGCCCAACCTCACCTTCGGCCCGGTCGTGGTGAAGGCTCTGCGGCCGCATACCAGCGCGGTGTTCGACGTCCACCTGATGATCGCTCCGGCCGATCCCTATCTGGCGGCCTTCGCGGAGGCCGGCGCCGACATCATCACGGTCCATGCCGAGGCGGGCCCGCACCTGCACCGCTCGCTCCAGACCATCCGGGCGCTCGGCAAGAAGGCGGGCGTGGCCATCAATCCGGGCTCGCCGGCGAGCCTCGTCGAGCCGGTGCTCGACATGGTCGACCTCGTGCTGTGCATGACCGTCAACCCGGGCTTCGGCGGCCAGAGCTTCATCGGCTCGGTCTGCGAGACGGTCTCGCGGGTGCGCGCCATGGTCGGCGGCCGCGACATCGACATCGAGGTCGATGGCGGCGTGACCGCGGAGACCGCGCCGGCCGTCGTGAAGGCGGGGGCGAACGCGCTCGTCGCCGGCTCGGCCACCTTCAAGGGCGGGCGCGAGGCTTACGCTCCCAACATCGCGGCGATCCGCCGGGCGGCGGAGGGGGCGATCGGGCAGTGGGTATGAATCCGGCTTGCGGGTGGATCGTCACTGACCGAAGGTAATTGCCGGCTCTCGGTTTCGGACTGCGCCATGACGATCCGGTTCATCGCACTCGATGCCATGGCGGAATGTCCACCTGGCATGCTCGATCGGATCGTCGGGTGCCTGGACACCGCAGCCGCCGGGATCGTCCCGCGTCTCGGCCTCGACCGCGTCGACGTCGTGGTTGCTCCCACCCCGGCCCGTTGGCTCATTCCGGGCTGGAACCTCAACGCCTACGCACACGGCATCGCGCGCCTGACGATCGGCGTCGATACGATGGACCTGGACGCCTGGACTCCCTCCTGGTCGGAACAGCTGACGACGACGCTGGCCCACGAACTGCACCATCTGCGCCGGTTCCGAGGGCCCGGCCCGCACGACACGTTCGGCGCCAACCTCCTGGCCGAGGGGCTCGCGCAATGCTTTCAGGAGGAGGTCGGTTGCCCGACCCCCAACTACGCCCTCGCAGTGCGCGGCCCGCGCTTGTCGGCACTTGCCGGCCTCGCCCGCGATGCGTGGGCAGAGACACGTTACGACCATAACCGCTGGTTCTACGGCGACCGTTCCGATCCCGCTTGGCCGTGGAGCGGCGGCTACTCGCTCGGCTACGAGCTGGTCCGGCGATACCTCGCCACCCGAGGCATGACCGCCTCGGAGGCCGCGACGCTATCGGCCAAGGAGGCGTGGCCGGTGCTCGCGCCGATCTTGGAAACGCTGGCGGTGGAGCAGCGAGACCTGCCCTGACTGCGTCGTGAACGTGCCGAGACGGCCGACGCTTCGGCTACGCCGACGATGCCTTGGTCCGCTGCCACCGTCGCGCAAGTCCTGCAAAGAGGAGAGGCGTGAGGAGCAATGCCGCGTCCATCGCTCCGCTCTCCCACAGCAGGGCCAGCTCTCCTTCCCGCCGGATCTCGCCGGACCATTCCCAAACCGTCCAGAGCACGATCAAGCTCCAGATCGCGGTGACCGGCCATAACAGCAACGCCCGGCGCCATCCGCTCGCTGCCGCAAAGGCGGTCATCACGAGAAGGGCCCAAGTGACGTTCCACTGACCCGCGCGTGTCTCATCGAGCTTGTCCGAGACTTCGGCGAGCGCCGTCGCGACCGGAAGGACGACGAACAGGACGGCCGCTGCGGGACGGGCCATCCGCATCCCGATAGTCAGCGCCCGATCGCCCGCCGGACCGCCCCCGGATTCACCCGCGGGCTCCGGGGCGGGGCGGCCTTCACCGCGACCTTTGCCGCCCGCCGGTCGAGCCGGGCGGCCGAACGGCGGAGCGTCGTCAGGCCGAGCGCCGCCGCGCCGGCGACGAGGCACGGCACCAGGACCAGGGCGTAGATCGTCAGGCTCATCATCGCAGGGTCGTCAACGTCAGCCTCGCACCGAAGTGTAGACCAACGCCGAGCACGAACCAAACGGCCATCAGCGCGAGGGCGGGCGCAGTGACGCGGCCCGTCGCCGCCATGGCGGCGGTGAGCGGGGCGACGATGCCCGTGATGGTGAAGCCCGCCGCTCCGATATTCATCAGGTTGGCGGTCAGCTTCACCTGCTCGTTGTGGACGAGGATGTCGCGGGCGAGTTCGGCCCGCTCGCGCGCCTCGTCGGAGTCCGGGTCATCCTCCCGGTCGCCGTCCCCTCGGGGTCGCGGTCCACCCACCATGCGCGATCCGGGCCTCCGTCACGGACGACCGGCCTTGCTCGGATCGACCTTGGGATAGCCCCGCGGCGCCATCGTCCCGGCGCCCCCGCGATGGCCGACCCACTTCGCCAGCTCCTCGCCCGCCACGGTCCGGGTGCGCCCGGCGCTGTCGGGCCAGGTGAGGCCGTCGGCGAGGCGGAAGATCACGACGGAGTCGAGGGCGCCGTCGCGGTACTTCTGCAGCCGCACGCCCTTGCCGCGGACCATTTCGGGAATCTCCGCCAGCGGGAACACCGTCATGAGCCGGTTGGTGCCGCAGGCGGCGGCGTGGTCGCCCTCCCCCACCTCGACGACGAGGCTCGCGGTGGCCGGCTCGTCGAGGCCGATCACCTGCTTGCCCTTGCGGGTGTTGGCGACGAGCCCGTCGGCCGGGGTGACGAAGCCGCGCCCGTCGGTGGTGCAGAGCAGGAGCTTCACCCCGGGCTTGTGGGCCCAGACGGTGACGATCTCCGAGCCCTCGTCCATGTCGACCATCAGGCGGACCGGATCGCCGAAGCCGCGCCCGCCCGGGAGCTTGGCGGCCTCCAGGGTGAAGACCTTGCCGTTCGAGGCCAGCACCAGGATCTTGGCGGTGGTCTCGGTCGGGAAGCTCACCTTCAGGGTGTCGTCGCCCTTGAACTGCACCGCCGAGAGGTCGGCGACGTGGCCCTTGAGCGCGCGGATCCAGCCCTTCTGCGACACGATCACGGTGATCGGCTCGCGCTCGACCATCGCCTCGGAGAAGTCGATGCCCGAGGTGTCGGGCGGGTTTTCGAGCGTGGTGCGGCGCCGGCCGAGCGGCGTCTCGGGACCGTAGGTCTTGCGCACGCCGCGGATCTGCTTGGTGATCGCCTTCCACTGCAGGTCGTCGGAACCGAGCAGGCCGTCGAGGTCGGCCTTCTCGGCGGTCAGCGTGTCGAACTCGCGCTTCAGCTCCATCTCCTCGAGCTTGCGCAAGCTGCGCAGGCGGGTGTCGAGGATGGCGTTGGCCTGCAGCTCGGTGAGTTCGAAGACCCGCATCAGCTCGGCCTTCGGCTCGTCCTCCTCGCGGATGATCTGGATCACCCGGTCGAGGTCGAGATAGACGATGAGCAGGCCGCCGAGGATCTCGAGCCGCCGCTCGATCTGGGCGAGGCGGTGGCGCGAGCGGCGCTGCAGCACGACCCGGCGATGGTCGAGCCACTCGCGCAGCGCCTCGGCCAGGCCGATCACCCGCGGCACCGTCCCGCCGACGAGCACGTTCATGTTGAGCGAGATGCGGCTCTCCAGCTCGGTGAGCCGAAAGAGCGATTCCATCAGCACCACGGGGTCGACGGTGCGCGAGCGCGGCTCGAGCACCACCCGCACGTCCTCGGCCGATTCGTCGCGCACGTCGGCGAGCAGCGGCAGCTTCTTCTCGTGGAGAAGCTCGGCCATCTTCTCGATCAGCCGGGCCTTCGGCACGCCGTAGGGAATCTCGGTGACGACCACCACCCAGGTGCCGCGGCCGAGATCCTCCTTCTGCCAGCGCGCCCGGACCCGGAAACCCCCGCGGCCGGTGCGGTAGGCCTCGGAGATCGAGGCGGCGGAATCGATGACGATGCCGCCGGTCGGGAAGTCCGGTCCCTTGACGAAGGTGGTCAGCTGCTCCGACGTCGCGTCGCGGTGGCCGATGAGATAGAGCGCCGCGTCGCACAGCTCCGCCACGTTGTGGGGCGGGATCGAGGTCGCCATGCCGACGGCGATGCCCTGCGAGCCGTTGGCGAGCAGGTTCGGGAAGGCCGCCGGCAGGACCACCGGCTCCTCTTCCTGCCCGTCGTAGTTCGGGCGGAAATCGACCGCGTCCTCGTCCATCCCCTCGAGGAGGAGGCGGGCGACCTCGGTCATCCGGCACTCGGTGTACCGCTGGGCCGCCGGGTTGTCGCCGTCGATGTTGCCGAAATTGCCCTGGCCGTCGACCAGCGGGTAGCGCTGGGCGAAATCTTGCGCGAGGCGCACGAGCGCGTCGTAGACCGCGACGTCGCCGTGGGGGTGGTACTTGCCGATCACGTCGCCGACGACGCGGGCGCATTTCTTGTAAGCGCTGCCGGGATCGAGGCGCAGCAGCCGCATCGCGTGCAGGATGCGGCGATGGACGGGCTTGAGGCCGTCACGGGCATCCGGCAGCGCCCGGTGCATGATGGTCGAGAGCGCGTAGGCGAGGTAGCGCTCCTCGAGCGCCGCCTTCAGGTCGACGTTCTCGATCCCGTCGCGATCGGAGGGTGGCTCGAAGGGCTTTCCCATGGGCGCAGATCAACTCACGATTTCGGCGGTCTCAAGACCAGAACATAACACGAACATTGACCGATGGCCAGAAACGCGGCCAGGAATGCTGCCAGGAACGCGGCCCGCGGCCGGGACCGCGGGTCAGTCCGCCCCGGCGGTCCCCAGGGCCACGAACCGCACCCGCTCCTCCGGCTCGGCGAGATCGTTCGGCCTCCAGATGTGCTGGTCGAGGAAATAAGCCGTTAAGGTAAAGCCTTGCTTGACCTCCCGGGGCGTCGGCACGTTGAGGCCGCGCCGGTCCGGCCGGTCGACCAGGAAGTCGGGCAACGCCAGGAGCCGGTCGCGCCAGGGCTCGCCGGCCGCCGCGCTCACCGCCCGCCCGCTCCGCGGCGAGACGTAGGCGAGGTACTCGTTGGCGCCGGTGGCGGCGCAGGCCGACAGGTCGAGGCCGAAGCCGAGTTCGGCGAGCATCGCCAGTTCGAAGCGGACCATCAGGGCGGGGGCCAGTTCGGGCTCGTGCAGATGCTCGATCAGCACGCGCGCGGCGGCGAACAGGGCCGGGTGCGGATCGCGCTCGGGCAGGAGCCGCATCAGCCCGGCGGCGTAGCCGATGCCATAGAGGGCGATCCGCGAGCCGACCAGCCGGGCGCTGGCGCTCTCGATCGGCTCGACCGCGTAGGCGCCGAGCGACTCGTCGAGCCGCGCCCGCCACACCGCCCGCACGAGGTTGCCCGGCTGGAGCACCGGCTGCATCCGGCGCGAGCGCCCGCCATGGACGAGCCCGAGATGTCGGCCGTGCTCGGCCGTCATCAACTCGAGGACGACGCCGGTCTCGCCGTGCCGCCGCGCCCCGAGAACCAGCCCGTCATCCGTCCATTGCATGGACGCTAGATAGCGTCTCGCGGGCGAAAAGCCGAACGGGCTTCACGCGGGCGCCGGTCTTCGATTCGCATCGGTCGTCAGGCCGGCGGCAGCATCACGGCGAACCAGATCCGCGTGCCGCGCCCGGGCTCGCTCGCGACGTCGATCCGGCCGCCCATCAGTTCGACGAGGTGGCGGCAGATCACCAGGCCGAGGCCGCTGCCGCCGTAGCGGCGCCGAATCGACTCGTCGCCCTGGCCGAAAGGCACGAACAGCCGCTCCTGCTGCGCCGCCGACATGCCGATCCCGGTGTCGCTGACCGCGAACAGGATCCGCCCCTCCCCGCTCCGCCCGGTCTCCGGGCTCACCGACAGGACGACCCGCCCGGCCGGCGTGAACTTGACCGCGTTGGTCAGGAGGTTGAGCAGCACCTGGCGCAGGCGCCCGACATCGCCGAGCACCATGGGCGGGGTCGCGGGGTCGCGCATCACCTCCACCGCCACGCCCTTGCGGGCGGCGGCGCCCCGGGCCACGGCGGCGGTGCCCTCCAGCAGGTCGGCGAGCAGGAAGGCTTCCGGATCGAGGGCGACCTGGCCGGCCTCGATCTGCGCGACGTCGAGCACGTCGTCGACGACCCGGATCAGGATCTCGCCGGCCTCCTGCACGGCGGCGAGGTGGCGCAGGGTCTCGGGCTCGCGCGAGCGGGAGAGCATGTGCTCGGTATAGCCGAGGACCGCGTTGAGCGGGTTGCGGATCTCGTGGCTCATCATCGCCAGAAAATCCGACTTGGCGCGGTTGGCCTGCTCGGCGCCCTCCTTGGCGGTCGAGAGGGCCTGCTCGGCCCGCTTGCGCGGGGTGATGTCGAGGGTGAGGCCGACGATGCGCCCGCTCATGCCGTGGGCGTCGTCGAGGACGCGGCCGAGGCTCTGGATCCAGCGGGTGCCGCCGAGTTCCGAGGTCACCCGCACGTCGACCGAGAACGGGGTGCGGGTGGTGACCGCCCGGGTCACCGCGTCCCACAGCATGGCGCGGTCGTCGGCGTGGACCAGGCCGGTCCAGGCCGAGGAGGTGATGATGCAGGCCTGGGCCGAGAGGCCGTGCAGCCGCGCGCCCTCGGCCGAGAGGGAGAGCGCGCCGGTGCGCATGTTCCAGTCCCACAGCCCGACGCCGGCGGCCTTGTGGGTGAGGAGCAGCAGGTTGGTGGTGGCCTCGAGCGCCTGGTTGTCGGCCACCACGTCGTCGACGTCGGCGGCGGTCATCATCCAGCCGGTGACGGCGGCGCCCTCGCGGATCGGCACCAGGTCGGTCTGGTGCCAGTGCCAGCGCCCGCTGGCGTCGCGCAGGCGGATCGTGAGGTCGTAGGGCTGGCCGGAGCGGATCGCCGAGGCGCGGGCCGCCGCGACCCGGTGGCGGTCCTTGGGATGGACGGCGCCGTCCCAACCGTCGGGCTCGCCGTGGCCGGACCCGATCTCCCGCGCCGCCCGGTTGGCGAAGCTGACCGCGCCGGCCTGATCGAGCACCCAGACCTTCTGCGGCAGGGCGTCGAGCAGCGCGTGCGACGAAAGGGAGGCGGGTCCCGGCGGGCGCTCCGGCCGCGCACGGCCGAGGGCATCGTCCGGTCCGGCGACCGGTACGCCCTCGATCGGATGCGCGGTGCGCGCCGTCATCTGCTCTCCTCTCCGATCGCCCGCGGTGGGGAGACCGGCATCCGCCTCGGCGGCTGCCTCGCGGCCGGACGCTGTCGCGTCCCGCCGAATCGGGTAAATCCCGACACAGGCTTCTGCTAACCTAGGGGCGCGGTTTGTCCAAGAGCATTACGGAGACTCCCAAAGCTTTCCCGGGTAAAATCGCCGCGACGTCATGACCTGTCGCCGTGGCTCCAACATCACGCGGGCACTTGTGGCCCTCCTGCCGGAAATAGGCTGGGCGAGCGAGGTCCGAACCAGGCTCTGCAGTCTCCGGGCGGCGTCCGGCAGGCAACGGCGCACCCGTCGAAGTAGAAGCAAGGCCTGTCATGGCCTCGCTGCTTGCATCCTGCCCGGTCACGGCGCGCGGGCGGCGAGCCCCGGGCAGGCGGCGGCCTCGAGCCGCGCGGCGACGCGGTTGCGGGACGGCGCGTCGAGGCCGAGATGGACCCCGTCCGGCGACCGCCGCATCCCGGCCGGGTCACGCAGGTCCGCGAAGGCATCGACGAAGCGGCAGCCGGCCCGGCGGCACTCCTCCTCGATGATGCCCGAATAGGCGGCCGCGGCGGCGACGTCGTAGAAATGCGTCACGCCGGGGCGCCCGGCATCGAGGGGCGGGATCGGCGTCGCCACGACGGCCTGCGCCCGGGGCACCAGCTCGGCGAACAGCGCCCGCGCCTCGGCCCGGAAATGCTCGGCCGCCTCGGGGTGGCCGGCACGCTGGCGCAAGGTGAGGTCGTTGGTGCCGATCGTCACCACGATCGTGTCCGGGGGCCGCGGCAGCGCGATCCAGCCGGCCACGGCCCGCAGGCCGGAGGTCCGCGTGCCCGCGATGGCGCCGTTGACGGCGGGGTGCCCGCACAGGCTCGGCAGGAAGAGCCGCTCCATCTGCGAATCGCCCAGGAGCAGGCTGTAGGGTCCCTCGACCTGCTTGAGCGCCCCGGAGACCGCGAAGGCCCGCGCCTCCCGGAACGCGGCCACGCCCTGCCCGCCGTCGGATCGATGGCCGACCAGCAGGTATCCGCCGAGCGCCGCCGTCGCCAGGACGGCCGCCGCGGCGACTCCCAAAATTCGTTTCCGCACCCGTCGCGTCCGATCCCGACGCCCCCGATGCGGGCGCACAAGCGCTGACGGACGCGGGCCTGTCAATCGCGCCGCGCGCCGCCTGCCGGCTCGTCATCCGCCGGTTATCCACAGGCGCGGCGTTTTCCCCCGACATCTTCACGCCTGATTCGGTGGTTCTGATCATGGTTGAGGGCAGGTCAACGGAGAGCCCGCGCCATGAAGCCTGTGGAGATCGACCCGTCCGAGGTGCGCGCACCCCGCCAGGACGCGTCCGGGCGCGCGACGCCGCGCCTCGGTCGTCCGGCGGTGCTGGCCGCCCTGGCCGTGGCCGGGATCGGCGGCTGCGCGGGGCTGGCCGCCGCGGCCTATCCGACGGTCAGCGCGCTGCTGCGGCCCAAGCCGACCGAGGTCCATTTCGGCCGCGTGGCCGACATGCCCGAGATCAAGGACGGCATCCCGGCCCTGCGGACGGGCCCGGCCCCGACCGTGCGCAAGGTCGAGATCCCGCCGGCGACGCCGCCGGCCGCGGCCGTCGCCCTGCTCGATCCGAAGCCGGCCGCGCCGCCGGCCCCCCTGTCCGCGCCGACGCCGTCCGCCGACGTGGCCGCGACCGGGACCGCCTTGGTCGCGCCGCCCCCGGCCCCCGCCAAGGTCCCGGAGACGCCCCGTCCGGCGCCGGCGGCCAAGCAGGTCGTCGCGGCCCGAGAGGTGGCGACGCCCCGCGAGACCCCGGCGCCGGTGCGCCCGCGCGCCATCGAGCCCGCGCCGCTGCCCCCGGCCCGCGCGGTTCAGGCCAAGCCCGCCGCCCCGCGCGAGAAGGCTGCCGAAGAAAAAGCCGCGACGAAGGGCGAGGCATCCGCAAAGCCCGCCCATGCCCGCGAGGCCAGGGCGGAGACGCCGCGGCCGGTGCCGTCCAAGCCGGTGCCCGAGAAGGCCGCGACCGAGAAGCGCCCGGTCGAGCGCACCGCCGAGAAGCTGGCCCCCCGGCGCGAGCGGCCCGACGCCGCCCAGCGCACGGCCTCCGCGCAAATCCCGGCTGCCGCGCCGCCGGAGGAGCCGACCCGCTTCCTGGGCGTGCCGCTCCCGGACCTCGCCCCGGCCGGCCGGGCGATCAAGGACACCGTGAAGGACACGGTGGACGCCGTGATCGCGTTCCCGAGCCGGCTCTGACCGGGTTTCGCGGGAACCGCCGGCCCAGGTGAGCCGACGGCGTTCGTAATCGTGACGCGGTCGCTGGTCGTCCCGGGCGCTACCCCGCCCGGGCCACGCCGTCGAGGAGTTCGAGCACCAGCCCGTCGCGATGCGGCCGGCCGTACTCGTCGATAGCCTCGACGGTGAGGCGATGGGTACCTGCGCGCAGATCCCGCGGCAGGCGCGCGACCCAGAGATGCGAGCACGGCTCGGCCTTCACCCACGATTTCTTGGTCGCGGCGTTGCGGGCGTAGAGCGCGGCGACGAACGGGTCCGGCCGGCGCGTCCGGGTCATCGTGATGAGCGGTCCGTCACCGATGCGGAACGCCACCGTGCTGCGCGGCCCGCCGTCGAACAGGTTGACCACCACGTTCGTGCCGCCCGCGCTCTCGGCCGGGATCGTCGCGCCGAGGAGCTCGTAGAGCCGCGTGTCGGGCAGGCGGGCGAGGTCGTCGCCGTGGAACTGGCTCTCCAGCACGATCCGCATCTGGCGGCCCGCATCGTCGCTCGCCGGGACGTAGCGGGTCGTGTAGCTCCGCCCGCCCGCGACGCTCAGCACGTGGAAGCCGTGCGGGGTGCCGTCGCGGCTGTCGGCGGTGGCGATGCCGCGCCGGTCCGGCGGGCCGCTCCACCACGAGCCCGAGACCGCGGTGAGGACGTGGTGATGGTGGGCGTCGCCCCCCGTGCCCCCCGGCCGGCCGTCGGGCCCGAGATAATGGTGCTCGGTGGTGTGGGTGTGGCCCGAGACGCTGACGCAAGGGCGCCCGGCCAGCAGCCGCAGCAGGGCGGCCCGGTCGGCAGTGCCGATGCCCGGATCGTCCGGCCCGAGATCGGTGGCGAGCGGGATGTGCATCGCCACCACCACCAGGCGGTCGGCGGGCACCTGCTTCAGCACGTTCTCCACGAAGGCGAGCTGGCGCTCGCCGATCCGCCCCTCGTAGCGCCCGCCCCGGCCGGCCGTCGCGGTATGGGCGCCGAGATAGTGGACGTTGTCGAGCATCAGGAACAGCACGCCGCCGTGTTCGAGCGCGTAGTACGGCGCCCCGAAGGTACGCTTGAAGGTCTCGCGCGAGCGGCTTGCGTCCGGCGCCTCGAAGTTGAGGTCGTGGTTGCCGCCGATGTGGAACCACGGCACGCCGATCTGCGCCATGATCCGGTTCTGGCGCGGATAGAGCGAGAGGTCGTCGAACAGCACGTCGCCGGTCGTCATGCCGAATGCCACCTTGCCGAAAGTGCCCCGTGCGCCGAGCACCCGGGCGACCGCGGTGTCGCGCACGAAGGTCAGCTCGGCGTGGCTCTCCGGCTGGGGATCGGTGAACAGCACGACGTCGAAGTCGCCGCTCTCGGGGCCCCGCGTCAGGCCGAAATCGACGGAGGCCGGCAGCGGCCCGGTCGGCGCGATGCCGGGATAGCGCAGGGCGAGGTCCGGCGGCGTGCCGGCCGGCTGGTGCAGATAGGAGAAATGCGGCAGGCCGTCGGGCCCGGGCGGCAGGGCGAATCCCGTCGGCTTGATCACGAAGATCACCGCCTCGTCGCCGATCGGCAGGGCGTAGCGCCCCTGCGCGTCGGTGCGGACCACCTCGCGGCCGTTCGAGACCATCACGTCGGGCAGGCCCGGATCGTCGGGCCCGCGCCGGCCCTTGGCACCGCGATCCTCGTAGACGATGCCGGTCGCCTGGCCGGCGGCTCGACCGTCCCCCTGGCCGACGCTCGGCCCGGTTCCGCTCCCCTGGGCCCGGGCCGCGAGGGGCGCCAGGGCCAGGGCCGTCGCCCCGGCCAGGGTGGTGCGACGGGTGAGAGTGTGGTGATCCGTCATCGTGGCCTCGTCCTCCCGGCCGCCCTGCCCGCCGGGGCGGAGCGAGGCGGCGCGCTGGTGCGGCCCGGAGGCAACCACGGCTCCTTGACGGTTCGGTGACGGCCGGGCTCAGGCCGCCCGCACGTGTTCCAGGAAGCGGGCAACGCCCCGACGGAGGTCCTCGGACTGGTGCGACAGGGCGGACGCGGCGGCGAGCGCCTGGTCGGCGGCCACGCCGGTCTCGCCCGCCGTGCCGGCGACGCTGTCGACGGTCTGCGTCTCCACCCGGGCGGCGTGCGAGGCGTTGTGGACGATGTCGCGCGTGGCGGCCCCCTGCGCGTCGACCGCCGTGGCGATCGCACTCGTCATCCGGCTGACCTAACGGATACGGTCGGCGATGCCGCCGATCTTGGCGACAGCCCCGTTCAGCTCCTGCACCAGGGCGGCGGTGCGGCCCGCCACCTCGGCGACGCCGCCGCCGACCGGCGCCTCGAAGCGGTCTGCCATCTCGCGCATCCCGGCACGCCGCTGCGCCTCGGCCGGGAGTAAGGTGCGAACGCAGTGCGCCTCGGAGGAGGGTCCACTGATCTCGGAGGCTTCTGGAGCCCTCCTTCGAGGCAGTCGATCAGAGATCGCGTGCGATCTCCGATCGCCAGCGATCTCTGATCGGCAACATCTCAGGATGAGGTTGCTGGTGGGACAGATCATATCGATCGGTCGAACAGGCTCCAACAGCCCTTCACCGACCCTTACGGCAGGACCAGCGGCGCGCCTCAATCGAACCCGGTCTTTCCCCCTCGAAACTTCTTCACGTCGCCGCGGCGGCCCTTGTCCTCCAGGCGGCGCTTCTTCGAGGCGAGGGTCGGGCGGGTCGGGCGGCGCGGCGTCGGCGGCACGGCGGCCTCGCGCACGAGGTCGACGAGGCGTTCCCGCGCCTCGGCGCGGTTGCGCTCCTGGGTGCGGTGGTTCTGCGCGGTGATGACCAGGACGCCGTCCGAGGTGAGGCGCCGCCCGGCGAGCTTCATCAGGCGGATCGCCACGGCGTTGGGCAGCGAGGGCGAGCGGCGCACGTCGAAGCGCAACTGCACCGCGGACGAGACCTTGTTGACGTTCTGGCCGCCCGGGCCGGAGGCGCGCACGAAGCTCTCGTCGAGCTCGGACTCGTCGAGGGTGATCCAGGGCGTGCATTCGAGACCCAACGACCGGCGCTCCCGAGAACCTGTGCGACACGATAATTCCCGCCGCCATCCCACGAAACCGGCGCGCGCGCTACATCCCGGTCGTGCCCAGACCCTCCACCCCCGCCGCACCGACCCGCAAGGCCCGCTCGCGCAAGGCCCCCTCACCCAAGGCGCCCTCCGACGAGGTGACGTCCGGCGAGGTGACGTCCGGCGAGCCGCCCGTTCCCACGCCGGCCGCTCCCGAGCCGTCTCCCGCCTCGCGACCGGCCTTGCCGCCCGCCGTCGCGGAGTGGTTCGCGGCGCGCGGCTGGGCGCCGCGGCCGCACCAGCTCGCGCTGCTGGCGGCGGCGCAGGGCGGGCGCTCGGCCCTGTTGGTCGCGCCGACCGGGGCCGGCAAGACGCTCGCCGGCTTCCTGCCGACCCTGGTCGAGCTGGCCGAGGGCAGCGGCAAGGGCGGCCTGCACACCCTCTACATCTCTCCGCTCAAGGCGCTGGCGGTCGACATCGCCCGCAACCTCGAGGCGCCGGTCGCCGGGATCGGGCTGGAGCAGACGATCCGGATCGAGACCCGCACCGGCGACACCCCGTCGCACAAGCGCACCCGCCAGGTCGCGCGACCGCCCCACATGCTGCTGACCACCCCCGAGCAGCTGGCGCTGCTGATCGCCCACCGCGAGGCGGCCGCGCTGTTTCGCGGCCTCAAGCGGGTTGTGCTCGACGAGTTGCACGCCCTCGTCACCTCGAAGCGCGGCGACCTCCTGAGCCTCGGCCTCGCCCGGCTGCATCGCCTCGCCCCCGGCCTCGCCACCACCGGCCTGTCGGCGACGGTGCGCGAGCCCGACGCGCTGCGGCGCTACCTGGTGCCGCAGGCGCCCGAGCCGGCGATGGCCGACCTCATCACCGTCGAGGGCGGGGCCCGCGCCGACCTGCACATGCTGGAGACCGGCCGCACCCTGCCGCTCGCCGGGCACACCGCCTGGCAATCGATGCCGGCGGTCTACGACCTGATCCGGGGCCACAAGCTGGTGCTGGTCTTCGTCAACACCCGGCTCCAGGCCGAGTACACCTTCCAGGAACTCTGGAACCTCAACGACGACGGGCTGCCGATCGCGCTGCATCACGGCTCCCTCGACGCGACGCAGCGCCGGAAGGTCGAGGCCGCGATGGCGGGCGGCGTGCTCCGCGCCGTGGTCTGCACCGCGACCCTCGACCTCGGCATCGACTGGGGCGATGTCGACCTCGTGATCAACATCGGCGCGCCGAAGGGCGCGAGCCGGATCATGCAGCGGATCGGCCGGGCCAACCACCGGATGGACGAGCCGTCGAAGGCCTATCTGGTGCCGGCCAACCGCTTCGAGATGCTCGAATGCCGCGCCGCCCTCGACGCGGTGGAGGAGGCGGCGCAGGACACGCCCGATCCCCGCATCGGCGCCCTCGACGTGCTGGCCCAGCACGTGCTCGGCATGGCCTGCGCCGGGCCGTTCTCCGAGGACGAGCTCTACGACGAGGTCCGGGCCGCCTCGCCCTACGCCGACCTGACCCGCGAGGATTTCGCCCTCGTCCTCGATTACGTCGCCACCGGCGGCTACGCGCTCAGGGCCTACGAGCGCTTCGCCAAGATCCTGCGCGGGCCGGACGGGCTGTGGCGGGTGCGCGACGCCCGCACCGCGCAGCAGTATCGGATGAATGTCGGGACGATCATCGAATCGACCAAGGTCAAGGTGCGGCTCGCCCGGCGCAACCGGACGAAGCCCGGCGCCGTGCTGCCCGCGGGCGGCCGGGTGCTCGGCGAGATCGAGGAGGATTTCGCCGAGACGCTGACGGTCGGCGACACCTTCCTGTTCGCCGGCGAGATCCTGCGCTTCGAGGGCCTGCACGAGGACGAGGCGCTAGTCACCCGCGGGCCACCCGGCACCGATCCGGCGATCCCGAGCTATGCCGGCTCGAAGTTCCCGCTCTCGACCTTCCTGGCCGCCCGGGTGCGGGCGCTGATCGCCGACCCGTTCGAGTGGGACCGGCTCCCGTCCCAGGTCGCCGACTACCTGGTGCAGCAGCGCCGCCGCTCGGTGCTGCCGGGGCCCCGCGACCTCCTGGTCGAGACGTTTCCGCGGGCCAACCGCCACTACCTCGCCTGCTTCCCGTTCGAGGGCCGCCTCGCCCACCAGACCCTCGGCATGCTGCTGACCCGCCGCCTGGAGCGGGCCGGGATGCGGCCCCTGGGGTTCGCCGCCAACGATTACGGCCTCGCGGTGTTCGGCACCCGCGATCTGTCGGAGCGCATCGCCCGCGAGCCCGGCTTCCTCGATCGCCTGTTTGCCGAGGACATGCTCGGCGACGACCTCGAGGAATGGCTCGACGAATCCGCGATGATGAAGCGCACCTTCCGCCAATGCGCCGTCATCTCCGGCCTGATCGAGCGCCGGCATCCGGGCCAGCGCAAGACCGGGCGCCAGGTCACGATCTCGACCGACCTGATCTACGACGTGCTGCGCAAGCACCAGCCCGGCCACCTGCTGCTGCGGGCGGCGCGCCAGGATGCGGCAACCGGACTCCTCGACGTGACCCGCCTCGGTATGATGCTTGCGCGCATCCAGGGGCGAATCATCCACCAGGCCCTCGACCGGGTCTCGCCGCTCGCCGTCAACGTCATGCTCGAGATCGGGCGTGAGCGGGTCTACGGCGAGGGGGCGGACGAGATCCTGGCCGAGGCCGAGGCCGCTCTCCTCGGCGAGGCGCTGGCGTGACGGAACAGAGACCGGAGGGCGCCCCGCTCCGGCACAGGAAGACGATCACCGTGGCCGTGTCGCTGAAGCTCGAGAAGACCCACAAGACCCCCGGCGTGGCGCTCGCCGGCGAAACCCTCGTCCTCGACCTCAGCGGCGCCCTGTGGCTGCCCGAGCACCGGACGCTCGTCGTCTCCGATCTCCACCTCGAGAAGGGCTCGGCGTTCGCCGCCCGCTCGGGCCAGTTCCTGCCGCCCTACGACACCCGCGAGACCCTGGCGAACCTGCACGAGGCGGTGGCCCGCCTCGACCCGGCCCGCGTGGTGTGCTTGGGCGATTCCTTCCACGACGCGCAGGGGCCGGCCCGCCTCGACGTCGCCGACCGGGCGCTGATCGCGGCCCTGCAGGAGGGCCGCGACTGGATCTGGATCTCCGGCAACCACGACCGGGCTGTGCAGGACGGCGTCGGCGGCCGCTTCGCCGACACCCTGGCGGTCGGCGGATTGATGCTCCGGCACGAGCCCGCGGCGGCGCGCGAGCCGGGCGAAGTGGCGGGCCACTTCCACCCGGTCGGCAAGGTGGCGATGCGCGGCCGCGCGGTGCGCCGGCGCTGCTTCGTCCTCGACGGCACCCGCCTGGTGATGCCGGCTTTCGGGGCTCTGACCGGGGGGCTCAACGTCCGCGACAAGGTCTTCGACGAGCTGTTTCCCGGCGGGTTCACCGCGCACCTGATCGGCGACGGCCGGGTCTTCGCGATCAGCCGGACGATGCTGACGCGGGAGTGAGCTACGGCGAGCCGAGAAACCCCGCCGCCAGCAGCGCCAGCCCGGCCACACCCGAGAGCGCCAGCCGCAGCCGCCCGAGCCAGGCCGGCACGAGGCCGCGCCGCGGCAGGTCCTGGTCGACGAGGCCCCAGGCGAGGATCAGGGCGCCGAGCGCCCTGAGGTCCCAGGGGGCCGGCGCGAACAACGCCGCCCAGGCGACGAGCGAGGGCACGACCGCCACGGCGTAGTCGGCGCCCCGCCCCTCCGGCGAGGCGGCGGCCGCGCCCCAGCGCAGGCCGCCGAGGAACGAGGCGATCACGGCGCCGTAGGCGGCGAGCAGCGGGCGCGGCGACACCCCGAGCAGCGACTGGCCGAGGATCACCAGGGCGGAGAGACCCAGGAACGGGATCAGGCCCCCGGCCCCGAGGACGAGGGCGGCGGGGGGAGCGGTGCGGGTCATCAGTCTCTCCGGAAGATCACGCTGGCGAGCCAGCCGGAGATGAGCGCCAGCGCCCCGACGGCAAGCCCGTAGGCCAGCGACCAATCGCGGGCGGCATCGGCGAGCCCCTGCTCGATGCCGGATTTCACGAGGTCGAACCGCGCCTCGTGGCGCGCGAGCGGCACGCCGCCGGCGAGCAGCACCACCTCGACGTCGTAGGCGCCGACCGGCGCGGTGGCCGGCAGCGGCGCGGTGGCGCGAAACACCGTCGGCGCCAGGAAGCGCACGCCGGACGCGGTCTCGGTGAACAGGCGCTCGCGCCGGCGCAGGCGCAGCAGCGCCTCGCGGAACGGATCGTCCGGCACCGGCGCCGCCAGAGTGAGGTCCGGCGCGGCGACGATCGCCGAGAGGCCGAGCCGCAGGCGCCGGCGCGTCGCCTCGTCGGCCAGATCGGGCAGGGCCCGCGAGGACAGGACCGCCAGGAAGCTCGGCACCTCGGCGAATTTCTGCTGCGCGCGGTTGACCCAGACCGGGCCGAGGGCCTCCTTCTCGCGCACCGTCAGCGACTGGCGCGGGCCCCGGATCGTCACCACCACGTCGTAGCCGCCGGACCGCGCCGCCGCCTGGCCGTCGCGCTCGACCGCGCCGAACACCGCGACCGACGTGCCGGTATAGGTCGAGGTGACGGCGAGCCGGTTGAACGACAGGCTGACGACCAGGGATTCGGCCTGGGCCGGGCCACTGGAGAGCAGGCCGAGCAGGAGGACGAGCGCGTGCGCCGCCCCAGGCAAACCGTGGCCCAGGCGCATTAGCGCGCCTCCTGGACCACGATCGAGAACGGTTCCGCGGGCCGCAGGCCCAGCTCGACCGCGAAGCGCAGGCCGACCGCCAGGACCAGGATGGCGAGCAGGAACCGGAAATAGTCCGAGCGCAGGTTGCGCCCGGCCCGTGCGCCGAACTGGGCCCCGAACACCCCGCCGACGATCAGGATCACCGCCAGCACGACGTCGACCGCCTGGTTCTGGGTCGCGTGCAGCACCAGGGCGACGAAGCTGGTGCACAGGATCTGGAACTGCGAGGTGCCCACCACCACACCGGTCGGCACCCGCATCAGGTAGAGGAGCGCCGGGACCAGGATGAAACCGCCGCCGATGCCCAGCACCGCGCCGGCAAAGCCCACGAACAGCGCGAGGCCGAGGATCGGGATCACGCTGGCATAGAGCCGCGAGCGGGGAAACCGCATCCGCAGCGGCCAGGCCATGTAGGCGGCGTGATCCCCGCCGAGGCGCGCGGGCCGTGCCCGGCCATGCCGGCTCGCCCAGAAACCGCGCACGGATTCGGCGAGCATCAACCCGCCCACCACCGTGAACAGCGTGACATAGGCGACGGTGATGACGAGATCGAGCTGGCCCGCCCGCCGCATGGCGGCGAAGAACCAGACGCCGAGGCTCGTCCCGGCGAAGCCGCCCAGCACCAGGACGAGGCCGAGACGCAGGTCGAGGGCGTTGCGGCGCAGCGCCGCCAGCACGCTGGTGGTCGAGGAGGCGACGATCGGCGCGGTCTGGGTCGCGACCGCGACGGCCGGCGGGATGCCCATCACGATCAGGATCGGCGTCATCAGAAAGCCGCCGCCGATGCCGAACAGGCCCGAGACGAACCCCACCGCCGCGCCGAGCCCGATGAGGACGAGGACGCTGACCGGCATCTCGGCGATCGGGAGGTAGATCTGCAACGGAGGAGCGGTCCGGGACGGCGCGGGAGCCCGATCCTAGACCATGTTTTCGCCGCTGGGGAAACCGGGCGGCAGGAAGGGTAAGGAGTCCCTGCCCTGGAACGACGAAGGGCGCGGATCGCTCCGCGCCCTTCGTCGTCGATCGTCGGTCCGCTCAGACCTTGCCGGTACCCCGGCCCGCGGCGAGCGGCGGCGGCGCGCCGATCAGCGACATGCCGCCGGCCGGAGAGGCGGTCTCGACCCGCATCGGCGGGGGATCGTTCGCCACCGGGTCCGGCGTCTTCGCCTTCCAGGCCTCGGAGGCGGCGCGGGCGGCGGCGAGGTCCTTCGGGGCCAGCTTGGCCGCGACCTCGTCGCGCTTGCGGCCGGCATCGTCGTCGCCCTGCGCGGCGGCGGCGGCGAACCAGCCATAGGCCTGGGCCAGGTCCTGGTTGACGCCGAGCCCGCGAGCGAGGAGCACCGCGAGGTTGTACTGGCTGTCGCGCACGCCGTACTCGGCCGCCTTGCGGAACCAGTTCGACGCTGAGGCGTAGTCGGGCTTGCCGCTGGCGGCCCCCGACTCGGCCAGCATCACCGCGAGGTTGTGCATCGCCCGGACGTGGCCCTGGATCGCCGCGCGGCCGTACCACAGCCGGGCTTTGTCCTGGTCGCGGACGAGGCCGAGGCCCTTCTCGTACTGGCTGCCGAGTCGGTACTGCGCCGGGGCGTAGCCGGCACTCGCCAGGCGGTCGAAGAGCTTGGCGGCGAGTGCGGCGTCCCGCGGCAGGCCGCGGCCGTCGACGGCGCGGCTGGCGAGCTCGTAGATCGCGGCGCCGTCGCCCTCGAGCGCCGCCTGCCGCAGGGAGGATGCACCGGCCGGAATGCCGGACAGGTCGCCGCTCAGGGACGCCATGTCGGCGACCCGCGGCAGTGCCGACTTCGCCGGCTCCAGCGGCTTGCCGAGATCGGACACCTTGCCGAGATCGGACACCTTGCCGAGATCGGCCGCCTTGGCGGGATCCGAGGGCTTGGTATCCGAAGCCTTGGTCGCCTCCCCGGCCTTGGCGGCGTCGCCGGGCTTCGCCGGGACGTCCGGCTTGCCGGATGCCTCGGTCTCAGGCTTGGCGGGGGTGGCCTTCGCGGTCGACGCGTCACCCGGGACGGCGAGCGCCTTCGGGACGGCATGGGCGACCGACTGGGTCGTGGCCGGGTCGACCGGCGCGGCGGCCTCGCGCGAGGTCGTGGCGCCACCGAGCCGCGGGCCGGAGGTCTGCAGGGCCTGCAGCGTGCCGAGCGCCAGCACGATCGCCGCGATACCGAGGAGGAGCGGCCGCCGGCGGCGCTCGATCGCGCTCCGCAGCCGCTCGACCAGGCTGCCGCGGGCCTCGCCGTCCCGCTCGACCGCCGGCATGGCGGCGCCGGTGCCCGAGGCTTCCGCCGCGGCGGCCTGAGCGGCCCGGCGGGCGGCGGCGATGAAGCTCGCCTTGATGTCTCCGGCCGGCATCTCGGGCGCGGGCGCCTCGGCCGGCGCGGCCTGCGGCCGGCGCGGGCGCGAGGCGCCGGGCTCCAGCATCTCGTCGGCGGGGCTCGCCGGCCCGGTCCGGAGGGCGGGGCGCTCCGCCGGGGCGGCGCTCTCGCGCAGCGTGTCGCGCAGGTTGCGGGCCGCGCGGCGCGGCGGGGCCGCGAGGGCCGGCGCCGCCTCCTCGACACGGATCTCGGCGGGCGACAGCCGGGCGACCAGTTGCTCGAGGGCCGCGTGCACGCCCTCCATCGTCGCCTGCATGCGCTTGTCGGACGCGGCCTGCTGGGCCCGCATGTCGGCGAGCGCGGACTGGAGGCCGCCCAGCCCCTCGGTGGCGGCAGCGCCCTTGCGCTCGGCCCCGAGCGTGTCGGCGACGCTGCGGGCGGCGCGCTCCGCGGCGGCCTGGATCGGCGCCTCGTCGCGCAGGAGCGCGACCTGGGCGAGGAGGTCGCCCATCGTCCGCTCGAGGCCGGCGAGCGCCGGGTCGCTGCCGCGGGTGTCGATGCGGCCGGCCAGCGCCAGGACCTGACGCTCGAGCCCGTCCAGGGTCTCGCCGCCGGCGCCCGGACCGACCCGGTCGAGCTTGTCGGCGAGGCTGCGCAGCATGCCGTGGATGGAGGCGAGGTCGCTGCTCGGCAGCGCCGGCTGGCGCAGGGCCTCGCCGATCTGCTCGAGGCGCTCCATCACGTCGCCGACGGTGTTCACCGCCGCGACCTGGTCGACCTTGGCCGAGAGGGCGTCGATGCGCCCGAGGATGTCGCCGGCCGCGTTCGGCTGCTCGCGCCGCTCGGCCCGGAGGTCGTCGATCTTGCGGTCGAGGTCGGCGATGCCCTGGACGAGGGCCGGCGCGTCCGCGGCCGGCGCGCGAACGCCCTCGCGGATCTCCTCGAGCAGCGGCCGCAGCTCGTTCATCAGCGCCGGGCTGTCGAGCATGCCGTCGCCGAGCCGGGTCACCGTCTCGGTCAGTTCGTCGACGGAGCGGGCGAGGTTCTGCACCCGGGCGGGCTCGGCGAGGATCGCGATCTGGGCGCGGATCTCGTCGAGCTCGCCGAACAGCTTGGCGAGCGCGTCGCGGTCGGCGAGGCCCGCGCGGTCGGGGTCGAGCGCGCCGTCGGCCTGGCGGGCCAGCCGTTCGACGTCCTGCGCGACCCGTGCATGCACGTCGGCGGCGACCTCCTCGGCGAGGCGGCCGACCTGGACCCGCATCAGGTCGATGGGACCGGCGACCGCCACGAGGTCGGCCGGATCGCGGGCCCGCTGCACCTCGTCGGCGAGGGTGCGGACCGCCTGCTCGAGCGTCACGAGGTCGCCGCTGGTCGCGAGCGAGCCGATGGATTCGCGCAGGCGGGAGGTCTCGGCCTGCAGGCCGGCGATCGCCGGCGAGAGGGCGTCGGCGGCGGCCTCTGTGCTCTCGACCACCCGGGCGAGGTCGCGCCGCAGGCCTTCGACCAGGATCTCGCCCTCCTCTTCGGGAGAGCCTTCGTCCAGTTGCTGCTGGCGCTGGCGGATCTCCGCCACCGCGGCGGCGAGGCTGTCGGGGACCGGGCGGCCGCGCCGGCCGACCGGGCGCGGGGCCGGCTCGCGCGCGGCGGTCTCGGACAGGCGGGTCTCGGACAGGCGGGTCTCGATGCCCTTCACCGCCTTGGCGACCACCTCGTCGGTTGCCTCGCGGCCCTCGGTGATGCGCCGGTCGATCGCGTCGAGGCGCCGGCCGATCGCCGCCACGGCCTCGATCAGGGCGGCGTCGCCCGAAATCGTCGCCGGGATCGCCGCGGACGGGATCGCGGTCGCCGTGACCGGAGCCTGGGCCAGGACCGGCTGCACCGGCTGGGAACGGACGGGCTCGACGACCGGGCCGCGCGCCGCGCGGGAACGCTGGTGGCGCGGTCCGTCATGGTGCCACGAGCGGTCGCCCCGACGGGTCTCCTCGGGATCGGCCGGGAGGTAGGCCTGGGCCGGGAACGCATCGTTGCGGGTGCGGCGGGAACCCGCGGTCGCACGGCGTGGTTGCTGGCGGACCCCGGCGCGGGCGGACCCCTCGCTGATCGCTTCCGCCAGCCACTCGTCGACCGACAGGCCGGCGCGCCGTGCCGCCTCGCGGGCGGCATCGCGCAACTCCGGATCGAAGGCGTCGAGGGTAGGAGCGGTCCGTCGCATGGCGGGCTCTGCGCAAGGGTGGCCGAAGGGTCTCGCGGATAGGCACCGGCCGGGGCCGGTCGAAACCCGGCACCCTGCTCGATCGTGAAGATCCGGTCAGCGGCCACGGCCTGAAAGGTTTCTCCGGGCACTTTCGTTCGACACGGTAAACAAGTGGTTAAGGACCCGCCCGAGCGGCGGTCGGGGAATGGAAACGCTGCCATACGGTTGCGCACGCAACATGATTTTGAGCGATTTATGTTCACAACCACAGCGCGACATCCGGCCCCATGGCGGGGGGATTTGGGCGTTTTTTGCCGGCGATCCAGAACGTAACGGTAAGCCGATTTTCGTAGCAAGCCGTTGGAACATATGTCTTTTTACCGTAAGTAACACACGCCCAAGTTGGCCTTACCTTTCCCTAAGGGAGGTCATTTGACCTTCTTTGTGTCATCACGGTGCCGAATGGCGCCGGTGGTTTCGGACGCGACTCGCGGCCCAACGGGGGAAGACGGCATGGCTTATGATCGGCAGACCGAGAGCGGCAGGGGGGCGTCGGTCCGCTCCGGCGGATCCGCGTCGCGCACCGGCCGTCCCTCGGGGCGCTCGACCGCGCCGGCGACCCTGACCATCGGCGACCTCGCCGAGGAGTTCGGCGTCACCCTGCGGGCGCTGCGCTTCTACGAGGCGAAGGGCCTGCTGCATCCGCAGCGCCGCGGGACGACCCGCCTCTACACCGAGGACGATCGCTCGCGCCTCGCCACCATCCTGCGCGGCAAGGAGCTCGGCTTCACGCTGCGGGAGATCGCCGCGATGGTCGACGGCGACGAGCTGGCGGAGACCGGGACCGGCGGCGCGCTCGCCCTCAGCCCGGCCCAGGTCGCCGAGCAGATCACCCATCTGGAGAACCAGAAGGCCGAGATCGAGCGCGCGCTCGAGGCCCTGCGCGGCTACGGCAAGACCGCCGCCAGCGCCTGACGACCATCCGGCGGCGCCCTGCGGGGGCAGGCGCCGCCCGGAACCGCGACCCGACACCACGACACGCAGTCCCGGCCACGTCTTGCCGGAACGTCTTGCCGGCCAGGTCTCGTTGGCTACGTCTCGCCGGCCGTTTCACCCGTGACGCCCAAGCCGACGCGTCGCCCCCCCTTCCGTTCCCCACCGAGATAGTTTAGATATGAACTATCTCGCCGCAGCGAAGCCGTGCGCGGGGAAGGATCTGATCCTGGGAGCGGGGGAAACATGCCGAGCTACAAGGCGCCGGTGGAGGACGTGCTGTTCCTCCTCAACGACGTGTTCGGATTCGCGCGCTACAGCAACCTGCCCGGCTTCGCCGACGCGACGCCCGACGTGGTCGAGGCGGTGATCGCCGAGGGCGCGAAGCTCTGCGAAGAGGTGCTGGCGCCGCTCAACCGCGTCGGCGACACCGAGGGCTGCACCCGCCACCCGGATGGCCGCGTGACGACGCCGAAGGGCTTCAAGGCCGGCTACGACGCCTATGCGGGCGGCGGCTGGATGGGCCTCTCGATGCCGACCGAGTATGGCGGCCAGGGTCTGCCCCACACCCTCAACAGCGTGATGCAGGAATTCGTCTCCGGCGCCAACATCGCGCTCGGCATGTATCCGGGCCTGACGCAAGGCGCCATGGCCGCCCTCCTTGAGCACGGCTCCGAGGAGCAGAAGCGGACCTATCTTCCCAAGATGGTCGAGGGCACCTGGACCGGGACGATGAACCTGACCGAGCCGCATTGCGGCACGGATCTCGGCCTCCTGAAGACCAAGGCCGTGCCGAACGGCGACGGCTCCTACGCGCTCACCGGCACCAAGATCTTCATCTCGGCGGGCGACCACGACCTGTCGGAGAACATCATCCACCTGGTGCTCGCCCGGATCGAGGGCGCGCCGGCCGGCACCAAGGGCATCTCGCTCTTCGTGGTGCCGAAGTTCCTGGTCGGGCCCGACGGGACGGTGGGCGCCGGCAACGGGGTGTCGTGCGGCGCCATCGAACACAAGATGGGCATCCACGGCAACGCCACCTGCGTGATGAACTACGACGGCGCCACGGGCTGGCTCGTCGGCGAGGCCAATCGCGGCCTCAACGCGATGTTCGTGATGATGAACGAGGCGCGGCTGGCCGTCGGCATCCAGGGCCTCGGCCAGTCCGAGGTCGCCTACCAGAACGCCGTCGCCTACGCCCGCGACCGGCTCCAGGGCCGCTCGCTCACCGGCGCCAAGGCGCCCGAGAAGGCCGCCGATCCGATCATCGTCCACCCGGACGTGCGCCGGACGCTGATGACCATCCGGTCGTTCAACGAGGCGGCCCGGGCGCTCGTCATCTGGACCGCGCTCCAGGCCGACATCGCCCACCGCTCCGAGGACCCGGCCGCCCGCCAGGCGGCGGAGGACCACATGGGCCTGCTGACCCCGGTAGTGAAGGGCGTGCTGACCGACCGGGGATTCGCCAACGCGGTCGACGCCCAGCAGATGTTCGGCGGCCACGGCTACATCGAGGAATGGGGGATGTCGCAATTCGTGCGCGACGCCCGCATCGCCCAGATCTACGAGGGCGCCAACGGCATCCAGGCGATGGACCTCGTCGGCCGCAAGCTGCCGCGCGACGGCGGCCGGGCGATGATGCGCTTCCTCGCCGAGGTCGAGGGCTTCTGCAAGGAGAACGCCGAGGACGAGAGCCTCAAGGTGTTCACCGGCCCGCTGATGAAGAGCCTCGGCCACCTGCAGCAGGCGACGATGTGGCTGATGCAGAACGCCATGGCCAAGCCCGACAACGCGGGTGCGGCCGCGACCGACTACATGCACCTGATGGGCCTCGTCGCCATGGGCTACATGTGGGGTCGCATCGCCAAGGCGACGGCCGAGAAGAAGACCTCCGGCGAGGGCATCGCCGAGCGGCTCGACGCGCGGCTGGCCACCGGCCGCTTCTACGTCGAGCGTGTGCTGCCCGAGACCGGCACCCGGCTCGCCCGGATCTCGGCCGGGTCCGACGCCGTGATGGCGGTGCCGGCGGAGCTGTTCTAAGCCTTCACTCGACGCCCGAACGCCGTCCCGGTTGCCGGCCGGGGCGGCCCGACGTGCCCGCGGCCCGGCAAACGGGCCGCCCGCGAGACAATTTCCGGGAAGACGCCCCATGCCCGACGCCTACATCTACGACCACGTCCGCACGCCCCGCGGCCGCGGCAAGCCCGACGGTTCGCTGCACGAAGTGACGGCGCTCCGCCTCGCCGAGACGGCGCTCCGCGCCCTCAAGGACCGCAATTCCCTCGACACCAAGCTCGTCGACGACGTGGTGCTGGGCTGCGTCGATCCGGTCGGCGAGGCCGGCGGCGACATCGCGCGCGCCGCCGCACTCGTGGCCGATTACGGCATCCACGTCCCGGGCGTGCAGATCAACCGGTTCTGCGCCTCGGGCCTCGACGCGGTGAACTTCGCCGCCGCCCAGGTGATGAGCGGCCAGCACGACATGGCGGTCGGCGGCGGCGTCGAATCGATGAGCCGCATCGGTATCGGCGCGTCGGGCGGCGCCTGGCCGGTCGATCCGGCCATCGCCATCAAGTCGTACTTCATGCCGCAGGGCGTCTCGGCCGACCTGATCGCCACCAAGTACGGCTTTTCCCGCGACGAGTGCGACGCCTACGCGGTCGAATCGCAGAAGCGCGCCGCCCGCTCCTGGGAGGACGGCCGGTTCAGGAACTCGGTCGTGCCGGTGCGCGACGTCAACGGCCTGACGCTGCTGGACCACGACGAGCACCGCCGGCCGAGCACCGACATGCAGTCGCTGGGGTCGCTCAAGCCCTCCTTCGTGCAGATGGGCCAGATGGGCGGCTTCGATGCCGTCGCCATCGACGCGCATCCGGACGTCGAGGCGGTCGAGCACGTCCACCATGCCGGCAACTCCTCGGGCATCGTCGACGGCGCCGCCGCGGTGCTGATCGGCTCGCAGGAAGCCGGCGAGAAGGCGGGCCTGAGGCCCCGCGCCCGCATCCGGGCCTTCGCCAATATCGGCTCGGACCCGGCCCTGATGCTGACCGGCCCGGTCGACGTGACCCGCAAGGTGCTGGCGCGCGCCGGGATGAGCGTCGGCGACATCGACCTGTTCGAGGTCAACGAGGCCTTCGCGGCGGTGGTGCTCCGCTTCCTCCAGGCCTTCGACGTCGATCCGGCGAAGGTCAACGTCAACGGCGGCGCCATCGCGCTCGGCCACCCGCTCGGCGCCACCGGGGCGATGATCCTCGGCACCGTGCTCGACGAATTGGAGCGGACGGGCAAGCGGACCGCCCTCGTCACCCTCTGCATCGGCGCCGGCATGGGCACCGCCACCATCATCGAGCGGGTGTGAGCCTGATGCGTCTCCTCCCCCGCCTCGCCGCCGGGCTCGCCCTCGCCCTCGTGCTGGCCGGCACCGCCCGGGCCGACGACGAGCGCCTGGCGCTCGCCCGCGACATCGTCACCAAGACGGTGGCGCGCAACCTCACGGCCGCCTTCAAGCAGGCCGAGGAGAAAACCCTCTCGGCGATGACCGCCGAGCAATCGGCCAAGCTGCGCCCGGACCTGGAGAAAACCTTCGCGCAGGAGCGCGACGGCCTCGTCGACGGGCTCGCCAAGGAATACGCCCAGAAGTTCGACGCGACCGAGTTGAAGCGGCTGGCGGCGATCTACGACGACCCGGTCTACCAGAAGTTCCAGGCGCTCAACGCCGACCCGACCTCGATGGTCACCACGATCACCAAGGACGCGGTGACCAAGATGATGAACCTGCTCTCGCTGGCGGCCCTGTCGCAGCAGGGCAACGGCCAGGCCCCCGCGCCCGGGGCGGCGCCCGCCCCCGCTCCGGTGCCCGCCCCCGCTCCAATGCCCGCCCCGGCCCCGGCCAAGCCGTAATCGCTCTCACGAGGCCTTCGCCATGAACCTCACGAATTTCCGCTTCGAGACCGATGCCGACGGCGTGGCGCTCGCCACCTGGGACATGCCCGGCCGCTCGATGAACGTCGTCACCCCGGAGGTGATGGACGAGCTCAACCGGATCGTCGACGCCGTGGTAGCGGACGCCGCCATCAAGGGCTGCGTGATCACGTCCGGCAAGGACACCTTCTCGGGCGGCGCCGACCTGACGATGCTCCAGGGCCTCGGCGTCGAGCACGCCCGGCTCGCCCGCGAGCGCGGCGAGGAGGAGGCGATGCGCTTCTTCTTCGAGGAATCGCGCCGGCTGACGCTCCTCTACCGCAAGCTCGAGACCTGCGGGAAGCCGTTCGCGGCCGCCGTGCACGGCACCTGCCTCGGCGGCGCCTTCGAGCTGGCGCTCGCTTGCCACCACCGGGTGCTGTCGGACGACGACAAGACCCGGGTCGGCCTGCCGGAGATCAAGGTCGGGCTGTTTCCGGGCGCCGGCGGCACCCAGCGCGTCGCCCGCCTGATGCAGACCGGCGACGCGCTGCAGATGCTGTTCAAGGGTGAGCAGATCCGTCCGCTGATGGCCCGCAACATGGGCCTCGCCCACGCGGTGGCGCCCCGCGCCGAGATCGTCGCAAAGGCGGGTGAGTGGATCAAGGCCGGCGGCTCGGCCGTCGCGCCCTGGGACCAGCCGAAGTTCAAGGCGCCGTCCGGCAAGGTCTACTCGCCCGCCGGGATGATGACCTGGCCGCCGGCCAACGCCATCTACCGCCGCGAGACCCACGACAACTACCCTGCCGCCAAGGCGATCCTGCACGCCGTCTACGAGGGCCTGCAGCTGCCGATGGATCTGGCGCTCAAGGTCGAGAGCCGGTACTTCGCCAAGATCCTGCGCTCGCCGGAAGCGGCCGCGATGATCCGCACCCTCTTTCTGTCGATGGGCGAGCTCAACAAGGGCGCCCGCCGGCCGAAGAGCGTCGGTGCGGTGTCGCTCAAGAAGGTCGGCGTCGTCGGCGCCGGCTTCATGGGGGCGGGCATCGCCTACGTCTCGGCCCATGCCGGGCTCGAGGTCGTGCTGGTCGACCAGTCGGCGGAAGCGGCCGAGAAGGGCAAGGCCTACGCCCACAAGCTCGTCTCCGACCAGATCATGAAGGGCCGCGCCAAGACCGCGGACCGCGACGCGCTCCTCGGCCGCATCACCGCTACCAGCGATTACGCCGCGCTCGCCGGATGCGACCTCGTGGTCGAGGCGGTGTTCGAGGACCCGAAGGTCAAGGCCGAGGTGATCGCCAAGGTCGAGGCGGTGATCGGGCCGGACGCGATCTTCGCCTCCAACACCTCGACCCTGCCGATCAGCGGGCTCGCCAAGGCCTCGTCGCGCTCCGCGCAGTTCATCGGCATCCACTTCTTCTCGCCGGTCGAGAAGATGATGCTGGTCGAGATCATCATGGGCAATGAGACGGGCGAGCGGGCGCTGGCGGTGGCCCTCGACTACGTCCGGGCGATCAAGAAGACCCCGATCGTCGTCAACGACGCCCGCGGCTTCTTCGCCAACCGCTGCGTCGGGGCCTACATCCTCGAAGGCCACCTGATGCTGGCCGAGGGCGTGCCGGCGGCGATGATCGAGAATGCCGGGCGCCAGGCCGGCATGCCGGTGGGCCCGCTCTCGCTCAACGACGAGGTCGGCGTCGACCTCGCCCTCAAGATCGTCAAGGCGACGAAGGCGCAGGTCGGCGAGGCTGCCGTCAATCCGCACCAGGAGCGCCTGCTCACGGCGCTGGTCGAGGGCGAGGGCCGGCTCGGACGCAAGAACCGCAAGGGCTTCTACGACTACCCCGAGCAGGGTTCGAAGAAGCTGTGGCCGGGGCTGCGCGACCTGCAGGAGACGAAGGTCGATCCGGATTCGGTCGACTTCTCGGAGCTGAAGCAACGCCTCCTCGTCACCCAGGCGCTGGAGGCGGCCCGCACATTCGGCGAGGGCGTCGTCACCGACCCACGCGAGGCCGATGTCGGCTCGATCCTCGGCTTCGGCTTCGCGCCGTTCACCGGGGGCGCCCTGTCCTACATCGACTTCATGGGCGCAGCGCGGTTCGTCGAGTTGTGCCGCACGCTGGAAGCCAAGCACGGCGCCCGCTTCGCCCCGCCGGCGACCCTGGTGGCGATGGCCGAGCGCGGCGGCACCTTCTACGGCGAGGCGGCGAAGAAGGCGGCCTGACGGGCGCGCGGCGCGAGAGCCGGGCGACCTGCTTGCCCGGCTCGTCCCATTCGACACCTCATCCTGAGGCTTCAGTCCATCGAAGACGGACTGACCTCGAAGGAGGGCTCCAGCGATCGCGAGACGTCTGGAGCCCTCCTTCGAGGCTCCCTTCGGTCGCACCTCCGGATGAGACGGGGGTTGGGATGAGCGAGGGCATGAGATCGGAGCGAATGCGGGATGATCCCGCCCTGCCATCTGCCTGAGATGCATCACGGGCATCCTGTCCGGGCGGCGCCTTCGCCGTCCGGAACGACCGTGTGACGAATCAGAACACTCCTTCGCCCGCCCGCCGGATCGTGCTGGTGGCGAATGTCGCGGCGGGCTCGCTGGTCGATGGAGGATTGACGCCGGAGGCCCTCCGCAAGCGCCTAGAGGCGGCGGGTCTGGACGTGATGGCCGAGCCCCACCCCGACGCGTCCCTGCCCGAACGGCTGGACGCCGCGGCCGAACTCCCGGGCATCGACGCCGTGGCGGTGGCCGGCGGCGACGGGACCCTGGCCTGCGCCGCGCAGGCCCTGACCGGCAAGCAAGTCCCCCTCGGCATCCTGCCGCTCGGCACCATGAACCTGCTGGCAAAGGATCTCGGGCTGCCCCTCGACCTCGACGCGGCGGTGCGAGTGCTGGCGACCGGCACGGTGCGGGCGATCGATGCCGGCGAGGTCAACGGCCACGTCTTCCTGATCAACTCGGTGCTCGGCCTGCCGGCCCGGATGGCCCGCCACCGCGAGGCGAAGCGCGGGCGGATGGGTGTGCTCGACGTGGTGCGGATGGGGGCCGGCCTCCTGCGCCATCTCGGGCGCTACCCGCGGGACCGCGCCGTGCTCACCCTCGCGGGCGAGAGCCGGCGCGTGCGCTTCCGGACGCTGGCGGTGGTCTGCGGCGACTACCGGGAGGGATTGGGCCAGGTTCTGTCGCGCGCGGGCGTCGACGGCGGGCACCTCACGCTCTACCTCGTCGAGACCCTGTCGGCGGCGCGGCTCGTGCGGCTCGGGCTCGGCTTCGCGGTCGGCGAGTGGCGCCGCCTGCCCGACCTCGAACGGCACGAGACCGACGCCCTGACGCTCGACGCCCGCAAGGCCCTGCGGGTCATGAACGACGGAGAGGTCGTGCTGATCGCCCCACCCCTGCACTACCGCCTTCGCGCGTCCGCCCTGCGGGTCCTCGTACCGGCGGAGGATCCCCGGTGAAGCGGATCGCCCATATCTCGGACCTGCATTTCGGCCGCACCGACCCGGCGGTGGTGGAAGGCCTGGTGGCGGAGCTGAACCGCGACGGCCCGGACCTGATCATCATCTCGGGCGACTTCACCATGCGGGCCCGCACCCGCGAATACCTGGAGGCCAAGGCCTTCCTCGACCGGCTGCCGCATCCCTGGATCGCCGTGCCGGGCAACCACGACATCTCGCCGTTTCGGCTCTGGCAGCGCTTCTTCCATCCGTTCCGGCGCTACAAGCGCTACGTCGCGCCCGAGACCGAGCCGGTCTTCCAGGACGACGAGATCGCGGTAATCTGCCTCAACACCGTGCGGACCTGGGCGCCGGAGACCGACTGGTCGCAGGGCAAGATCACCCGGGCGCAGATCCGCCGCACGGAAGCCAGGCTCGACGCCCTGCCGCCGGGGCTGTTTCGCATCGTGGTCGGCCACCACCCGTTCATGCCGCCGCCCTGGGACGAGGAGGCGCGCCTGGTCGGGCGGGCCGACGAGGCGCTCGACGCCTTCCAGCGCCACGATGTCGGCCTGACCCTCGCCGGCCATCTCCACCGCGGCTACGCCCGCTTCGCCGAGCCGACCCCGGACGGCCCGAAGGCCGAGCTCGACCGGCCGGTGGCCGAGGCGAGCGCCCGGCGCCTGCTCGCGGTCCAGGCCGGCTCCGCCACCTCGACGCGGCTGCGCGGCAACGAGCCCAACGCCTACAACCGGATCACGGTGGAGAACGGGGTCGCCACCGTGCAGGTGCGGCTGTGGACCGGCACGGATTGGTGCGACGCCGCCGAATCGGGTGCGGCGCGGTGCGCGGCGCCCGAATGACGAATCAGGCGGTCGGCGGCAGGGCCGCTGTCACCTCGATCTCGACCTTCATCTCAGGCCGCAACAGGCCGGCCACCACCACCAGGGTCGCGGCCGGTCGGATCTCCCGCAGCACCCGGCCGCAGACGGTGAGCACCGTCTCGGCCTCCGTGCGGTCGGTGACGTAGTAGGTGGCGCGCACGACCTGCTCCAGCGACGTGCCCGCCTGTTCGAGCACGCCCGCGATGGTGCGCCAGCACGCCTCGGCCTGGGCGCCGGCCTCCTCCGGCATCGTCATCGCGGCATAGTCGTAGCCGGTGGTGCCGGCGACGAACACGAAGCCGTTCTGCACCACCGCGCGGGAATAACCGTAGTCCCGCTCGAAGCTCGAGCCGCCGTCGATCCGCCGCCGCATGTCCCCTGCCCTCCCGATTCGGCACGCGGACAGCATGGCGCGTCAGCCGACCTCGCTCCAGCCCGCGAAGCCGGCGAGCGGCTCCTGGTCGTAAGCCGCCATCAGGGCCCGCATCGCGGGCTCGTCCCGCAGGCGGTCCTCGGCGGCCAAAGCCGCCAGCCCCTCGAAGAAGCCCTCGCGGCGGAGCGCCGGGGTGAAGGTCAGGGTGAAGCGCACCGGTTCGTCGCCGCGATTGGCGAAGGCATGCGGCTCGCCGGGGCGCACGAGCACGAACTCGCCGGGCCCCGCTGTCACGTCGCGGTCGTTCAGCCTCAGGGTCAGCGCCCCCTCGTGCACCTCGAAGGCCTCGGTCAACCGGGCGTCGCGGTGCAGCCCGGCTCCGGGCGAGCGCGCCGCCAGGGTGACGGCGTAGATGCCGATCGCATCGCCGGTAGCGTCGCTGCGGGCGAGGTAGCGCACCCGCATCCCGCCGATCGTGACGCCGGTGCCGGGTTCGGGGGTGGTGTCCATGGCGGGGCTCCTCGTCCGGGGGCGGACCTGGAACAACGCCGGGTCAGGGCTTCAGGATGCTCACGAGGCCGTCGATCACCAGGATTACGATGACGGTCTGAAGAGCGATCGCGCCGACGAACATCATGATGATGTCGGTCTTCGCCGCGACGAACGTCGATCTGATATCGCCACGAAGAGCCACCTTCGATGGATCGACGACGAAATTCATCGCAGAATCTGTAGGCTGCGATCGAAACACGATGTCGGCCACCGTCTCCGTCCGGTTGGCCGACAGCTCCGCCTCAGACTGCAACGCACGAACCAACGTCTGCCGGTCGAGTGAGACAAGGGGCATGCGAGGATCTCCGAACCGCTGGCACGGACGAAAAAAACTCATCCCACCCTCGGCCTCATCCTGAGGTGTCAGTCTATCGGAGATGGACTGACCTCGAAGGAGGGCTCCAGAAGTCTCAGCGATCTCTGGAGCCGTCCTTCGAGGTCAGCCGATTTTCAATCGGCTAACACCTCAGGATGAGGCCGAGGGTGGGATGGATGGAATACCCGCGAACCTGGTTCTGATGGGACGAACCAGCCCGCGGTCACGATGTAACGCGACCTCGATGATGGCGCCTGGGCCGCCCAGTTTCCATGCTTCCCATACGTAAAAAAGCCCCGCCCGGATCGCTCCGGGCGGGGTTCGTCACTTACTCAAATCGTTGAGGTTTCAGCCTTACTCGGCCGCGACCTTGTGAGCCTGCGAGCCGTCGGTGTAGGTCTCGGGCTTCAGGCGCTGGCCCGGGGCGGCGCGGCCCGGCAGCGGCGGCAGGGCCTTGGCCTTCTCGAGGTCGATGCCGGCGCCTTCCGCGACGCGGCGGCCGTAATCCTCGTCGGCGTGCCAGAAGTGCCAGACCATCCGGAGCTGGATCGCCTCGGGGCACTCCTTCATGTCGGCGACGAGGTTGGCGATCAGGTCCTCGCGCTCCCAGTCCTCGAAGGAGCGGTAGCGCACGCCGGCCTGGGTGTAGTCGTCCTCGGTGCGGCTGGTCTGGTAGCGGCCGAGCTTGCCCTCGACCGGCTGGTGGTACTCGCGCGCGGGCTTCTCCGCCTCGCGCAGGCCCTGGGCGAGGGTGCTCGGCTCGTAGTTGATGTGCTTGTTCTCGCCGACGCCGTCGACGTAGAACGTCATCTGGCCGTCGCGCTGGTTGGTGGCGGTCTTCACGCCCGGGGCCGGCGCGTTGATCGGCAACTGCAGGTAGTTCGGGCCGACGCGGTAACGCTGGGTGTCCGAGTAGGACAGGGTGCGCCCCTGGAGCATCTTGTCGTCCGAGAAGTCGATCCCGTCGACCAGCACGCCGGTGCCGAAGGCCGACTGCTCGACATCGGCGAAGAAGTTGTCCGGCACCCGGTCGAGCACCATGCGGCCGCACGGCAGCAGCGGGAACTGGTCCACCGGCCACAGCTTGGTGTCGTCGAGTGGATCGAACGACAGATGGTCGTTCGGGCCGTCCGGCATGATCTGCACCGCGAACTCCCACTCGGGGAAGTTGCCGGCGGCGATGTTGTCGTACAGGTCCTTGGTCGCGTGGCCGACGTCACGGCCCTGGATCTCGGCGGCCTGGGCCGAGGTCAGGTTGCGCACGCCCTGCTTCGGGATGAAGTGGAACTTGCACAGATGCGCCACGCCCTGGTCGTTGACCAGCTTGTAGGTGTTGACGCCCGAGCCCTCCATCTCGCGATAGTTGGCGGGGATGCCCCAGGGCGACTTCAGGTGGGTCACCATGTGGATCGACTCCGGGTGCGCCGCCACGAAGTCGAAGAAGCGCCAGGCCTCCTGGCGGTTGGTCACCGGATCGGGCTTGAAGGCGTGGATCATGTCCGGGAACTTGATCGCGTCCCGGATGAAGAAGACCTTCAGGTTGTTGCCGACGAGGTCCCAGTTGCCGTCGACGGTCTTGAACTTCACCGCGAAGCCGCGCGGGTCGCGGGCGGTCTCCGGGCTCTCCTTGGCGCCGGCCACGGTCGAGAAGCGCACGAACATCGGCGTCTTCACGCCGGTCTCGTTGAGGACGCGGGCGCGGGTGTACTTGGAGGCGGGCTCGCCGCCGATCGTGCCGTAGGCCTCGAAGTAGCCGTGGGCGCCGGCGCCGCGGGCGTGCACGACGCGCTCGGGGATCCGCTCACGGTCGAAATGGGTGATCTTCTCGATGAACTGGTAGTTCTCGAGGGTCGCCGGGCCACGCTCGCCGACCGTGCGCAGGCTCTGATTGTCGCGGACCGGATGGCCCTGGCGGGTCGTCAGGATCGGGCGTTGGTCGCTCATGGAAACTCCTTTGACGTGCAGGCACGGGGTGCCCGGACGGATCACCGCGGGGACACCGTGCGAGGGACCGCTCACATGGGGTCGGTGGGCCGGCAGCCCAACACCCTCGAACTGGTCTCGCTCCAACCTATGACCCCTGCGTGACCCGAAAACAAATGCATCGTTGCGAAGTTTGCGATAGATACAGCCTATGAACGTCTCCGGCTTGTCCCTGCGGGATCTCGAATACGTCGTGGCGGTGGCCGAGGAAGGCCATTTCGGCCGCGCCGCCGAGCGCTGCGCCGTCAGCCAGCCGACCCTGAGCGTGCAGGTGCGCAAGCTCGAGGAGTTTCTCGGCGTCGCCCTGTTCGAGCGCTCGAACCGCCGGGTGCTGCTCACGCCCGGCGGTCAGGCGGTGGTTCGCCAGGCCCGGTCGGTGCTGGCGGAGGCGCGGGCGCTGCTGCGCGTCGCCCGCGAGGGGCGCGACGACGGGACCCTGCGCGGCCGCCTCGTCCTCGCGGCGATCCAGACGCTCGGCCCCTACCTGTTTCCCAAGGTGCTGCGGGACCTGCGCGAGGCCTTCCCGCACCTCGCCCTGGCGCTCAGCGAGGGGCGCACCGCCGAGATCCTGGATGCCCTGCGCGAGGGCCGGGCCGACGCGGCGCTCGTCTCCCTGCCGGTTCCCGAGGCCGGGCTCGCTGTCGCGCCGCTGTTCGACGAGCCGTTCCTGCTCGCCTGTCCGGCCGAGCACGCCTTCGCCGCCGGCCCGGCGCCGCGGGCCGGCGACCTCGCGGGCACGGACCTGCTGCTCCTCGACGAGGGCAACTGCCTGCGCGATCAGGCGGCGGCCGCCTGCGGCGCCGGGCCGGCGAGCGGGCGCCACGCCACCAGCCTGGAGACCCTGCGCTCGATGGTGGCGGCGGGCGCCGGCTATACCCTGCTGCCGGCGCTGGCCGCCCCGCCCGGACCGGATCCGACCGGCCTCACGGTCTGCCGCGGCTTCGGCCCGGACGGGCCGCGGCGCACCATCGCGCTCGCCTGGCGGGCGAGCGACCCCCGCGCCGAGGGACTGGCCGAGCTCGCCGGCTTCTTCCGCCGACATGCGCCGCACGCAACGCTGCCCCTCGGTCACCCGGTCGCGACCGCCCCCCGCGGCGACAGGACGGCGATTTCCGTATAGCGGCTCGTGCGCAACGTTTTCTCCGGCGCGATCCGATCCGCGCTCCCGTGCCCGATTTCGCCGCCGCCATGGATGCCAGGCCCCCCGCCCCGACGCTCTCGCGCCGCCCGCTCGCGCGGATGGCGGTCCTGTGGGCGGGCCTCGTCCTCGCCTCCGGCGCGCTGGCGGGGCTGTTCCAGCTCGCCGGCTTCCCGGCCGCCCTGCTGCTCGGCCCGATGCTCGCGGCCATCGCCTTCGGGGTCCGGGGCGCCCCGATCCGGGTGCCGAAGGTCGGCTTCCAGGCCGCGCAGGCGTTGATCGGCTGCCTCGTCGCCCACGCGGTCAACGCCTCGATCGTCGCGACGCTGATGGAGGACGGGCTGCTGATCCTGGCGGTGGTCGGCGTCACCGTGGTGGCCTCGGCGATGACCGGCTGGATCCTCACCCGCATCCGCCTCCTGCCCGGCACCACCGCGGCCTGGGGCTCGTCGCCGGGCGGGGCCTCCGCCATGGTGGCGATGGCCGAGGAATTCGGCGCCGATCCGCGTCTCGTCGCCTTCATGCAGTACGTCCGGGTCGCCTGCGTGGCGCTCACGGCCTCGGTGGTCGCCCGCTTCCTCGCCGGGAGCGGCGGCACCGTGCCGGGCGGCGACATGGCGCCGGGGCCGCTGGCGGTCCTCGCCACCCTGGCGGTCGCGGGCATCGGCGCCTGGGCGGGCCTGCGGCTGCGCGTGCCGGCCGGCGCGATGATCGGCCCGCTGGTGCTCGGCGCCGCGCTCCACGCCACCGGGCTCGCCGGCATGGCGCTGCCGTCCTGGCTCCTCGCGCTGGCCTATGCGGGGATCGGCTGGACGGTGGGCCTGCGCTTCACGCCCGCCACCGTGCGGGCGACGATCCACGCCCTGCCGGCGATGCTGGTCGCGACCTTCGGGCTGATCGGGCTGTGCGGCCTGTGGGCCTGGGGCCTGACCTTCCTGCTGCCGATCGACCTCCTGACCGCCTACCTGGCGACGAGCCCGGGCGGGCTCGATTCGGTGGCGATCATCGCCGTCGGCACCCACTCCGACGTCTCGTTCGTGCTGGCGGTGCAGACCCTGCGGCTCCTCGTCGTCATCGTCACCGGCCCGCTGGTGGCGAAGTGGATCTCCCGCAGTGCCGCCCGCGCCGACGGCGCGGCGGCCTGAGGCCTTCCCGCACCTGTCAAGCTCGCATTCCGCTGCGAAACCCGCTATCCCGGCGCCGGAGGGCTCGAGCCCCGGCGCGACGCCCTCGCCCGTTCCGGACATGTTTGAAGCCGTGCACGACTACATCAAGAAGATCCTCGGCGCCCGCGTCTACGACGTCGCCGTCGAGAGCCCGCTGGATCCGATGCCGCGCCTGTCGCAGCGCCTCGGCGCCCAGGTGCTGCTCAAGCGCGAGGACCTGCAGCCGGTCTTCTCGTTCAAGATCCGGGGCGCCTACAACAAGATGGCGAGCTTGGGCGCGGACGCGCTCGCCCGCGGCGTGATCTGCGCCTCGGCCGGCAACCACGCGCAGGGCGTGGCGCTCGCCGCCAAGCGGCTCGGCGTCGCCGCGGTGATCGTGATGCCGCGCACCACCCCGGCGATCAAGGTCGAGGGCGTGAAGTCCCGCGGCGGCCAGGTCGTCCTGCACGGCGACGCCTTCGACGAGGCCTACGCCCACGCCAAGACGCTGGAGGCCGAGCAGGGCCTGACCTTCATCCACCCCTACGACGACCCCGACGTGATCGCCGGCCAGGGCACGATCGGGCTCGAGATCCTGCGCCAGCACGGCGCCCCGATCGAGGCGGTGTTCGTGCCGATCGGCGGCGGCGGCCTCGCGGCGGGTGTGGCCACCTTCGTCAAGTTCATGCGGCCCGAGACCAAGGTCATCGGCGTCGAGCCCGCCGACGCCGCCAGCATGAAGGCGGCGATCGAGGCCGACGAGCGGGTGGTGCTCGACTCGGTCGGCCTGTTCGCCGACGGCGTCGCCGTGCGCCAGGCCGGGGAGGAGACCTTCCGGCTCTGCCGCCAGTACCTCGACGAGGTGATCACCGTCGACACCGACGCGATCTGCGCCGCGGTCAAGGACGTGTTCGACGACACCCGCGCCATGTCCGAGCCGTCGGGCGCGCTGGCGCTCGCCGGCCTCAAGGAATACGCCGCCCGCGGCGGCCTCGGGGCCGGGTCGCTGGTGGCGATCAACAGCGGCGCCAACCTCAACTTCGACCGGCTGCGCCACATCGCCGAGCGGGCCGAGATCGGCGAGCGGCGCGAGGCCCTCCTCGCCGTCACCATCCCGGAGCGGGCCGGCAGCTACCGCGCCTTCATCCGGGCGCTCGGACGGCGCGCCATCACCGAGTTCAACTACCGCTACGCGCCGGGCGCCGAGGCGCAGATCTTCGTCGGCGTGCAGCTCTCCGGCGGCCGGCCCGAGAAGGAGGCCCTGGTCGAGGAGTTGCGCCGCCTCGGCTACGCCGTGACGGACCTCACCGACAACGAGGTGGCCAAGCTCCATGTCCGCTACATGGTCGGCGGCCGGGTGCCGGGCCTGTCCGACGAGCGGCTCCTGCGCTTCGAGTTCCCGGAGCGTCCGGGCGCGCTGCTCAAGTTCCTCGACAGCCTTGGCGTGACCTGGAACATCTCGCTGTTCCACTACCGCAACCACGGTGCCGATTACGGCCGGGTGCTCGCCGGCATCCAGGTGCCCGAGGCCGAGCGCGGCCGGTTCGCCGCGGCGCTCGCCGAGCTCGGCTACGAGCACGTCGACGAGACCGACAACGCGGCCTACCGGCTCTTCCTCGACGGCCAGCCGCGAGCGGTGCCGTCACCGGCCGCCGCGGTCGCGCCGGCGGCGTGACGGCACCGTCGCCGGTTTTCCTTCCCAGAGGAAGGGCTGTTTGAGAAAAGCATGACGCGGGTTCCCCCTCTCCCCGCGGGCGGGGAGAGGCCTTCGCACCTCTTGTCGGGTGCGAAGGTAGCCTGCAGGGCGAGGGTGAGGGGGTGGTGCCGGAGGAGTCTCACGTGTCGAGGCCCCCTCACCCTCGCTCCGGCTTCGCCTTCGCTTGCCGCGTCTCCTGGACGGAGACACAGCCCTCTCCCCGCCCGCGGGGAGAGGGGAAGCCCGCGCTCTTGTATCGAACGGTTCCCCCGACCTCCCTGCCTCCGCGGGGGCGTGGAACCTGTGTCGTCCCTTCCAGCGGACCGCCGCGCGGGACGGGCGAAGCTGTCCCGCGCCGTCCCCGGTCTCGGCACCGATCGAAACCGCCGGACACCCGTCACGGTCGCGCCCCACCCTCGCCACGCTCGCGCGGCACGAGAGCCGCCTTGACGCCGCCGCGCCGCCGGTTCACCTCCCCCCGATGCCTCCGCTCCTCGCCCTGCCCTTCCCCGCCATCGACCCCGTCGCGGTCGCGATCGGGCCGCTGCAGATCAAGTGGTACGCCCTCGCCTACATCGTGGGCCTGGTGGGCGGCTGGTTCTACGCCAAGCGCCTGGTCTCGACGCCGTCGTTGTGGGGCGCGGTGCGCCGGCCCACCCCCCTCGACATCGACGACCTGATCGTCTGGGTCGCGCTCGGCGTCGTGCTCGGCGGGCGGATCGGCTACGTGCTGTTCTACAACTTCGCCGCCTACCTCTCGCACCCGGCCGAGATCCTGGCGATCTGGCGCGGCGGCATGTCGTTCCATGGCGGCTTCCTCGGCGCGGTCCTGGCGCTGGTGCTGTTCTCCCGCCGCCGCGGCCTCAACACCTACGCGATGCTCGACCTCGCCGCAGTGGTGGTGCCGATCGGTCTGTTCTTCGGCCGCATCGCCAACTTCGTGAACGGCGAGCTGTGGGGCCGGCCGGCGCCGGACTTTCCCTACGCCATCGTCTTTCCGAACGGCGGGCCGCTGCCGCGCCACCCGAGCCAGCTCTACGAGGCCGTCGCCGAGGGCCTGGTGCTGTTCATCCTGATGGCGCTCGCGGTGCGCCGCGTCGGCTTCCGCCGGCCCGGGCTGCTCGGCGGCCTGTTCGTCGTCGGCTACGCCGTCGCCCGCACCACCTGCGAGTTCTTCCGCGAACCCGACCCGCAGCTCGGCTTCCTGTTCGGCACCCACGTCGAGGCGTTCGGCGGCGGCATCACCATGGGGATGCTGCTCTGCGTGCCGATGGTGATCGTCGGCGCGGTCTTCATCGTGCGGGCTTTGCGCGGCGACACGCGGCCCCGGCCGCGGCTCGATGAAAGCGCGGTCGAGGCCGAGTCCTCCGGGATGACGTCGACGTGAGCGAGACGCCGCTCCTCGGCGAGCTGCGCCGCATGATCGCCCTCGACGGGCCGATCTCCGTCGAGCGCTACATGGCGCTCTGCCTCGGGCACCCGGTCCACGGCTACTACCGCACCCGCGACCCCCTCGGCGCAGCCGGCGACTTCACCACCGCGCCGGAGATCAGCCAGATCTTCGGCGAGCTTCTCGGCCTGTGGACCGCGGAGGTCTGGCACGGCCTCGGGCGGCCGGACGCGTTCCGCCTCGTCGAGCTCGGTCCCGGCCGCGGCACGCTGATGGCCGACGCCCTGCGCGCCCTGCGCGCCGCCGCGCCCGACTGCCTGGCGGCGGCCGACCTCCACCTCGTCGAGACGAGCCCGGTGCTGCGGGCCGCCCAGGCCCGGGCCCTCCCAGGCGCCGCCCCGACCTGGCACGAGAGCATCGACACCCTGCCGGACGGTCCGACGATCGTGCTCGCCAACGAGTTCTTCGACGCCCTGCCGGTGCGCCAGTACCAGCGCACCGAGCGTGGCTGGTGCGAGCGCCGGATCGGCCTCGGGCCCGACGACGCCCTCGCCTTCGGCCTGAGCCCTGACCCGACGCCCGAGATCGCCGCCGAGGGGGCGCCCGGTGCGGTCCTGACCCTGCCGGCGGTCGCCCTCGACCTCGCGCGCCGGCTCGCCGGCCGGCTCGCCCGCGAGGGTGGCGCGCTCCTCGCCATCGATTACGGCGACCTCTACGGCGGCACCGCCGACACGCTCCAGGCGGTGGTCCGCCACCGCTTCGCCGACCCCCTGGCCGCCCCCGGCGAGGCCGATCTCACCGCCCAGGTCGATTTCGCCGCCCTCGCCCGCGCCGCCGCCGGGGAAGGCGCCGTGGTACACGGACCCGCGACGCAGGCCGACTTTCTCCTGGCCCTCGGCCTCGCCCAGCGGGCGGAGCGCCTCGCCGCCCGGGCGAATCCAGAGCAGGCTGCCGCCATCGAGGCCGGGGCCGACCGCCTGACCGACCGCGCCACCCGCGGCATGGGCCACCTGTTCAAGGTGATGGGGCTCGCCGGACCGAACCAGCCCGCACTCCCCGGCTTCTAGAGAGCCCCACGATCGCGTTGCACTCGCGAAGCGCTCCAGGTCTTTGATTTCGCCGCATTGTCTTCGACGACCGGCATCCGCCTCATCGGAAAATGCCCTCGATTCCCGCTTTCGACACGATTGCCGGGCGAAGGTGCGGGATGCTCCCCGAGGACGATTCCGCCATGGTCATCGACGCGCCCGCCCTGCAGCTCCCCGGCATCCGCCACGCCTTCTTCACCCGGCAAGGCGGGGTGTCGGAGGGGCTCTACGCCTCGCTCAACGGCGGCCTCGGCTCCGGCGACGACCCCGAGCGGGTCCGCGAGAATCGCCGCCGCATGACGGAGCGGCTCGGGCTGGCGCCGGGCAATCTCGTCAGCCTGTACCAGGTGCACTCGGCGGAGGCCGTGGTGGTCGAGGCGCCCTTCCCCGAGCGTCCCCGCGCTGACGCGATGGCGACCCGGGTGCCGGGTCTGGGCCTCGGCATCCTGACCGCCGATTGCGGACCGATCCTGTTCGCCGATGCGGAAAACCGCGTCGTCGGCGCGGCCCATGCCGGCTGGAAGGGCGCGCTCACCGGCGTGATAGAGGCGACGCTCTCGGCCATGGAAGGTCTCGGCGCCGACCGGGCCCGGACCGTCGCGGTGCTAGGCCCGACGATCGGGGCCTCCGCCTACGAGGTCGGCCCCGAGTTCCGCGAGCGCTTCGAGGCCGAGAACGCGGAGACCGCCCGCTACTTCGCCGTGAGCCCCGAGCGGCCGACCCACAGCCTGTTCAACCTTCCCTCCTACATCGTTGCGCGGCTGCAGCGCGCCGGGGTCGGCACGGTGGCCAATCTCGGCCTGTGCACCTACGCCGACCCGGAGCGATTCTTCAGCTACCGCCGCACCACCCACCGCCAGGAGGCCGATTACGGCCGCCTCGTCTCGGCGATCGCCCTCGCGCCATGACGCTGCTCCAGCCCCCTCACCAGATGCGATTCCGCACGCGAACCGCCCGCTTTAGGGCGCCGTTCGGCTTTCGTTAGGATTGCTGGGGCAAGCGTAGAAAAAAAATATGTGCGCCGATGAACCTTGGCCGTTCGCGCGCGTTAAGGGGGATAAGGAGCCAAGGGAATGCTCGCGATGAACAGCCGTTAAGGCCGCGGTGAAACTCACCAGCGTTGTCGCGAGGACACAGCTTTCACCGGGCTACCGGGGTATGTCGTGGACACTGCTTCGGACGGCCACCGACCCGAAAACGGGCGCGGCCTCCGCCGCATAGTAGGAAGGACCAGTTTCCCATGAAGTCGCTTCTCAAGAGCGCTACCGCCCTCGCCGGCGTCCTCGTTGCCGGTTCGGCTCTCGCCGCCGACCTGCCGCGTCGCGTCGCCCCGCCGCCGGTCTTCACCCCGGTGCCGGTCTTCACCTGGACGGGCTTCTACGCCGGTTTCAACGCCGG